>DATNJP010000208.1:0-4186 GCA_035603855.1 Luteibacter sp.
TCCCGCGGCAGCGGGCCGGGTTGAGGCAAGCACCTAATCGCCGCTGAAGCGGCTCCCACAGAGAGCGAAGCTCGGCTTCTGTACACAGCCTCGGTTCTGCGCGGAGCCATTGTGGGAGCCGCTTCAGCGGCGATCCCGCGGCAGCGGGCCGGGTTGAGGCAAGCACCTAATCGCCGCTGAAGCGGCTCCTACAGAGAGCCGGGCTTGGCTTCTGCGCGGAGTCAGGCTGCGGCGTCGCTCGTGTTGAAGCCTTGCAAGCCCTGCACGATGCGTTGCAGTTTGTCGGGGTTGCGCTGGGCGTGGATGCTGACGATCTTTTCGTCGTGCACCTCATAGGTGAAGACCGTTTCCAGCTGGCCTTCGATGATGCGCAGGACGGCCCATTCGCCGTTCATCGCCACGAGGCGTATCTGTTGGCCCTCGCCGTAGCGCAGGTGGCCGGCGTACAGCAGCTGCGCGATGCGCTGGCCGCCGAGCATCGGTTTCGGGAAGGAGGTGACCTTGCCGCCGCCGTCGCCGCGCAGGTCGGCGTCCACGGCAAGCATCGAGCGTATGGCGGGGAAGTCGCCGCTGGCCATAGCGTCGGCGAAACGGCGCATCAGGGCGAGCTGCGTGTCGCGCGGAACCTGCTGGCGCGGGCGGTCGTTGCGCAGTTGGTCCTTGGCGCGATGGACAAGCTGGCGGCAGGCCGCTTCGCTCTTGCCGATCGTCTCGGCGATCTCCGGGTAATCGACGTCGAACACCTCGCGCAGCAGGAAGGCGGCGCGGGCTTCCGGCGAGAGCCGCTCCAGCATCAGCAGGAACGCCACCGAGACATCCTCGGCAAGTTCCTGCAAATCTTCCGGCGAGGCGCCTTCGTCCGTCAGGATGGGTTCCGGCAGCCAGATGCCCACGTATTCCTCGCGGCGCGCCTTGGCGGCCCGCAACCGGTCGATCGCACGCCGCGTGGTCGCGGCGACCAGCCATGCCTCCGCGTTGTCGATGACAGCGCGTTCCGCGGCGTTCCAGCTGAACCAGATGTCCTGGACGACGTCCTCGGACTCCGCGACGGAGCCGAGCATGCGATAGGCGATGCCATGGAGGCGGGGCCTCATGGCGGAAAACGTGGCCGTGGCTTCGGATATACCCATGCAGACGATCTTCCCCTGCGCGTCAGTTGCGCGTCTTTGAGGAATCGTCCCACGGGAGCAACGCCCGTGGGTTAGACGGGCGTTCGAATAGGTCGTAAGTCACGGCCCGGCCATTCGGGCGCAGGCCGTCGCTTCGCCTTTCGTCATTTGACCGGCATGTACACCGGGTTCTTCTTGTCCTTGAGGATGAACACGATGAACTTCGCCGGCTCGGTCTTGCTGGCGTTGTGGCCGACCGTGTGGGTGTCCTCGGGGCCTTCGTAGAACGTTTCGCCGGCCTTGAGCGTCTGCTCCGGCTTGCCCTTCACGCCCATCACGATGTTGCCTTCCAGGACGTACACGATGGCGTGGGCGTCATGGTGGTGGATCGGCTCGACCACGCCCGGCGGGTAGTCGACCTTGAGCAGCACGATTTCCTTGCCCGGGTAGTCGGCCAGCGTTTTCGTCAGCAGGTCGGTGACGGCGGGCTGCACGTCCGTGGGTTTGCTTTGCTGGGCGAGCGCCAGGCCGGGTGACAGGGCGAGGAGCAGGGCGAGTGTCTTGGTGAAGCGCATGGCGGGATCCTCAGGCAGCGGTGGCGACGGGCTCGGACAGGCCGGCCTTGTCGAGGCCCCAGGCTTTGTCCAACGAGCCGGGGACAACACGGAAAGCGATGTTGAGGCGGTTCCATGCATTGATCGCCGACACGACGAAGGTCAGGTCGGAAATTTCCTTCTCGGAAAGCTGGCCGCGAACGCGCTCATAGAGGTCGTCCGGAACGCCCTGCGCCGGGATCTGGGTCATGACCTCGGTCCAGGCGAGACAGGCGCGCTCGCGCGGCGTGAACAGGTTCGATTCGCGCCACACGGCAATGTGGTGCAGGCGCAGCGGACGCTCGCCATGGATCACCGCTTCCTTGATGTGCATGTCGACGCAGAACGCGCAGCCATTCATCTGCGATGCGCGGATGTGCACCAGGTGACGGATGGAGGCTTCGATGGCGCTCTTGCCCTCCGCCATGCTGACGTCCATCAGCTTCTTGGTCAGTTCGGGCGACTGCTGCTGGTAATCGAGACGCTGGCTCATGGTGGATTCCTCGTTTAGGTCGCCAAAAGGCTATGTCCGCCCAGGGCCGCTCGGTAGATCCGCGGGCGGGACCACCGTGTTGCGTATCGCGCACCAATCGCCGTGTCACAAACGTGCGAGCTGCTTCGTCTATTGGGTATGGACCCGATAACTCACACGTACGAATGCCTACGCAGGCAACTATCGACACGGCAGACGATCGATGCCGTGTGGATGGATTTCCTGGACGCCCTGGACCGGTTGCCGCCGGAAACCCGCGTCGCGTTCCTGATGACCGATATCTTCGAATCGAGCATCGACGAAGTGGCGGCACTGCTGCGCAAGGACGCAGCCATCTGCCGCGGGCTGGTCGAAGATGCCCGCGCACACATCCAGGCGGCCGGTTCACACCGTGCCGGGTATCAGAGGACAACGCCATGAACCAGCACGTCTCGCCGTCGTCGTCCCACGGAGGCGCCGACGCGCTCGCCACCTCCTTCTCGGCCAGCTATGCCGGCGTGATCGCCTTCATCGCGGTGGTGACCGAAGGCAGCTTCGCCAGGGCCGCCGATCGCCTCGGGATCGGCCGCTCGGCGGTCAGTCGCAGTGTGCAGAAGCTGGAAAACCAGGTCGGGGCGCGGTTGTTCTCGCGTACGACACGCAGCACGTCGCTGACCCGCGAAGGTGAGATCTTCTTCGAGAACTGCCATCCGGGCGTGGAGCGGATAGCGCAGGCGCTCGACGATATGCGTGAACTGCGCGACGGACCGCCGCGTGGGCAGTTGCGCATCGGTGCGCCCGTCGGCTTCGGCCGGAAAGTGGTGGCGCCGCTGCTGAATCGTTTCCGCGATGTCTACCCGGACATCGCCATCGATCTCGTGCTTGACGACCGGCCGGTGGATTTCACGGCCGATCGGGTTGACGTGGCGTTCCGCAACGGACGCATGGAGGACAGCCAGGTCATCGCACGGCAGGTCATTCCCATGCAGATGTTCGTTTGCGCGTCACCGGAATACCTGCGCGCACACGGCGCCATCGAACGCATCGATGATCTAGCCGCGCATCGAGGCATCCATTTCCGTCTGGCCTCCGGGCGCATCGACGAATGGGAGTTCAAGGAAAACGGCCGCCTGCGCAAGACGCTGCCGCCCTCGATGGACGCCTATAACGATGCCGACCTGGTGTTGCAGGCGGTGCTCGACGGTCGCGGCGTCGCCCAGCTGGCTGGATACCAGGTATGCGAGCACCTGCGCGCAGGTCGCCTGGAGGCTTGCCTGATGCAGTATGCGCCGGACGACCGGGGCCATTACATCTGCTACCAGAGCCGCCAGCAGTTGCCGTCGCGGGTCAGGGTCTTCATCGACTTCATGATCGCGGCCGTCCGCGCCCTGGACCTGGAATGTGGCACGACCTTGTCGATTGGTGCCCTCCAGGCAACACGGTGAGCCCGCGCAGGGTGCTACCGGCGGCCCAACCCCGCTCCTACGATCCCCTAACGTCTTAAAGAGGTGCGCATCATGAAATTCCTCGTCATCGGCGGCTCCGGCCTTATCGGGAGCAAGGTCGTGCAGCGCCTGAAGGCGCTCGGCCATGAAGCGATCGCGGCCTCGCCGTCGTCGGGCGTGAACACGATCACGGGCGAAGGCGTGAAGGAAGCGATGGTCGGCGTCGATACGGTGATCGACCTGGCCAATTCCCCATCCTTCGAAGACAAGGCGGTGCTCGAGTTCTTCGAAACCGCCGGGCGCAACATCGCCGCCGCGGAGAAGAGCACGAACGTGGCCCATCACGTGGCCCTGTCCATCGTGGGTACCGAGCGCGTCGCCGCCGCCGGCAGCGGTTACATGCGCGCCAAGGTCGCCCAGGAACGGATCATCCGCGAGTCGGGCGTGCCGTACACCATCATCCATTCCACGCAGTTCTTCGAATTCCTGGGTGGCATCGCGCAATCCGGTGCGCAAGGCAACACCATCGCTTCGTCGACGGGTTATATCCAGCCCATCGCGTCGGAT
>DATNJP010000209.1:0-13538 GCA_035603855.1 Luteibacter sp.
CACGCGACATGGCGGCCGTCCCGCATTCGGCCGCGCCGTCGAAGGAAGCGGCCGATGGCGCGGCCGCGCTCTTCGCCTATATCGACGGCATGGCGCGACGCGCGCGTCCCGACCGCTTCGTGCCCGCCGGGCCGGAAGTCTTCGAGACCCATCCCTGGGGCGTCGCGCACGGTGCGGCAGGCATCATGCATGCTTATCTGCGCGGCGGCCGCACGCCGCCGCCCGGCTTGCTCGCGTATCTGGTTGGCGGTTGCCGCGAATCGCGCGACCGGGGTAGCAGCCTGATGAGTGGTGACGCCGGCATCGCCTGGGTGTTGTATGACGCGGGCGAACACGCCGAAGCCAGCACCCTCCTGCGCCTGCGGCCTGCCGATGAACGCATTCGCGATGTCCCGGGATTGCACGAAGGACTGGCGGGATGGGCTTTCACGCGGATCAAGGCCTGGCATGAAACGGCCGAGCCTGCGTTCCTCCGCGATGCGGTCCGGGCTGGCGACGCATTGCTGGAGGCGGGCGTCGCCGGCGAAGGCACGATGCATTGGATGCACGGTGCCGCGCAGCCTTTCGGCCTGGCACATGGCGCAGCCGGGATCGCGCTCTTTTTCCTTCATCTGCATCTGGCGAGCGGCGACGAACGATACAGCCATGCCGCGCGCGGGGCCTTGCAATACGATCTCGCGCAGAGCGGACTCAATCCGGACGGTAACGCCAGCTGGCCCAAGGAAGCCGGTGGGACCACGGTCTTTCCTTACCTGCGCCACGGCACGGCCGGCGTCGTGGGCGTCCTCGCACGGTTCTTCGCTTGTACGGGAGACACGCGCTATCGGGACATGGTCCTGGACGTGGAGCGTGACCTGCTGCGTCGCCATGCGATCTCGCCAGGCCTGTTCGACGGGCTGGCCGGCATAGGCGAGACGCTGCTCGATCTTGCCGCCCTGCTTCCGGACCGTTCGTCCGTATACCGCGCTGCGGCCCACCAGATCGCGGGCGGCATCGAGCCGTTCCTGGTTCGTCGCGTGGAAGGTCTCGCCGTGCCCGGTGTGGAACTCCTGCGCCTCAGTTGCGATTTCGCCACGGGCAACGCCGGTGTCGGAGCCTTCTACGACCGTCTCTGGCGGGGAGCACCCGCGTCTTTCATGCTCGACGAACACCTGCCACTGGCCTCGATGCGCAAGGCCAGGGCCATCGCCTGAACGCCATCATGGTGCCGTGTCAGAGATGAAACTTCGCCTCCACCAGCCAGGTTCGCGAGGGGTAGGGGTAGTAGACGTAGTAACGGCGGTCGGTGAGGTTGTCGACACCCACGCCGAGGTCGATGCGCTCGCTCGCCTTCCAGTTCACCTTGGCATCGAAGGTGAGGAAGTCGCTGGCGCCCCCGAACGTATCGGGGTTCACATCGCTATGGTCGAGCGTGTTGTATTGCCTGCCCGAGTAGCGCCCGGCCAGCGTGAGGGCTACGCGAGACGTGGCCCGCCAGGTCGCGACGACGTTCGCGCGCCAGCGTGGGATGCGATAGAACTGCTTTCCCTCCGAGGCGGGAAAGCGTTCGTTCCTCACCGTCGTCGCCTGCGTGTACGCGGCGTTCGCCGTCACATCGACGCCGGGCCAGAAGACATCGCGGCCGTCATAGCTGACTTCCGCGCCACGCGTGCGCACCAGCCCCACGTTCTGCACGCTGGTGACATTCGGAAACACCGTGGTGTCGGTCTGGCTGAAAAGCGTGTTCTTCGTATCGCTGCGATAGAGGGTGAAGCGCGTGACGCTGTTCTCGCGGTACCACTCCGTCGAGAGTTCGCGGGACAGGTCGTTCTCGGGCTTGAGGCTCGGATCGTTGTTGATCAGCGCGATGCCGTTGAAGGTGCCCTGGAAGAGTTCGTTCACCGTCGGAAAACGATACGCGCGCGCACCGGAGAGGCGCATCACCACCGAATCGCTCACCGTCCATGCGAGCGACGCCTTCGGCGATGTATGCGATTCGTCGCGTTCGGGATAACCGACCGCGGCCGTTGCCGTCGCGCGCGAGCCGCCGAAGGCGCGCCATTGCTCGTAACGCGCGCCGAGCGTCAGGCGCCAGCGTTCGTCGAGCTGCCAGGCGTCCTGCGCGTAGATGGCCTGCGTCTGCGTGCTGCCGCCGTTGGACGTCGTCAGCGAGCCGGGGCCACCCGTGCGCCACTGGGCAAGGTTGTAGGTGGCGTTGTCGAGCCGGTAGCCGTCGTAGTGATAGCCGAAGCTCAGCGTATGCGTATTCGACGCGAGGCTGTCCGGCGTGTGGCTGGCGCGCAGATCGAGTGTGCGCCAGCGGCTGCCGTCGCCCGCGGTGAGCAGGCCGGTGCCGTCATACGTGACGCCGGACGCCACGCGGTCACGATTGCGGTCCATGTCGAAGTACGACACGTTGCCTTCGAGGTTCCAGCCCGTCTCGCGGTGCGTGCCGAGCGACAGGCCGTAGAGATAGTTACGGCTTTGCCGCGTGCTGGGCGCGAAGAAGTTCGCGGGCAGCGTGTACTGGCGTCCGTCGATGGTCACGGGGCCGGACCACACGGGCTGTCCGTTGGCGTCGCGCAGGAAGCTGTCCGTACGATGGGAAAGATCCTGCTTCCAGTAACCGGCCGTCAGCCCACCGGTGAGTTCGGGCGTGAAGTCGTAGGTGAGCCGAAGGTGTGCTTCGTCCTGGCTCGTCGCCTCCTGGCCCTCGCTGTTGATGCCGACGACCTGACGCGGCAAGCCATTGGCCCCGGTATCGCCGATCGCGCCTGTCACCGGATTCGACGTGCCAGGCCGCGTGGAGAGGTTCTGCGTCGCGTAGACCAGTGGCTGGCCGTTCGCCTGCAGGTGCGACACGCCGATCAGGAAGGCGAAGCGGCCCGAACGGTCGCCTATTGTCGCGCTCTGGCGGCTGCCGCCGTAGTCGCGATCCACGCCATAGGTATCGACATGCTGGGTGAACGCCTGCACCTCGCCGGAGACTTGCAGCGTGTCGGGCATGCGCGTGGTCATCAGCACCGTGGCGCCGATGGCGTTGCCCGGATACAGCGCGGAGTACGCGCCGTAGATCACCTCGACACGGGCGAGGTTCTCGGGAAACGCCATCGACCAGCGCGGCGGATTCGCCCAGTTGTTGCCGAGCAGGTTGGAGAGCAGAAGACCATCGAGGTAGACGAGCCCGCGTGCGCTCTGCTGGTTGCTGGTGCCGCGCACGGAGAAGGTCGAGTTCTCGTCGCCGATGAAGCGCTTGCGGATGCCGAAGGCGGGCAGGTACTTCAGTGCGTCCTCGGCATTGACGACGTTGAGTCGCTGCAATTGCGCGGCACTGACGGTTTCAACCGCTGCCGGCATGTCGGGATCGATGGTGCTCTGGTGGCCGGCAGCCGACACGCGCACTTCATGGAGCGTCGTGGCGCGTTGCGGATCGTCCGCGTTGTCGGCGGCGTGCGCGGCCAGCGTCGACGCGCCAATGGCGCAGGCGATGGTCCGCGCAAGCGCGCGTCCATCGTAGGGAAGCAGAAACATGGCGTTGGGGTCCGTGGTCGTTGGCGTACGGCGGGATCGGAAACGATCAGGCGTGCGCGGCGGACGGCGGACCTCGGGGCGGGGCGTGAACGACGAGCGGCGCTGGCCCGGCACGAATGGCCGGTAGCATGGCGGGGACAGGCGTTGCGGCAGGTAGCACGTGACCGATGAAGAACGTGCCGGCCAGGGCGGGTTGCTGGGCGAACAGCGTGCAGTAACCGCAGGCCGCGTCGGCTTCCTGTGCGTCGTGCCCGCTACCGTGATGATCGGTGGGCACGCTTTCGCACCAGGCACCGAGGTCGGGGAAGACGAAGGTCGCCGCGGTGCGCGACACCGTCGGAGCGAGCGCGGTGAGCCAGACGGCGACGAGCGCCATCCATCCCAACCAACGGTTTCTCGCTGGACCTCGACGCACCGGAGCGCCCCTATGTTGCCACCCTGGACAGGGTCCAGGGATCATCGCACGGGGCCGCGTGAAAGGGATGCGACACGGTGTCGCTGGCCCCGTCGAACGATTCATTTCGACGACGAAGGTAGCGGCGGCACGGCCGGTGGCGTGACGATCACGGGCGGCTCGCGCAGGAACAGCACCAGCAAGACCGCAACAACGCCGACACAGGACGCGAGCAGGAAGCCGTCGAGGATGGATAGCGTATACGCCTGCGCGCGCACCGCCGCCGAGAGCAGGCCAGCACCACGTGCTTCCGCGTCACCGACCCCCTGCGTCGATGCTCCCACGATTCGCGCATAAGCGTCGATGCGCTCGGTGGTGACGGGATCTCCAGCGATGACGTGCTGGCCGATGAAGTTCGAATGCCACTGTTCCGATTTGCGCGTGAACATGATCAGCAGCGACGTTCCGATCTGGCCGCCGAACAATCGCGCCGTCTGGATGATTGCGCCGAAGGTGATCCCATCGGTGGGACCGACGTGGTGTCCGAAGAAATAGATGACCGCGGTGAGCTCCAGCGTCTCGCCGACTGCCTGGAGGAGCAGGGCCACACTGAAGTTGCCTTCCGCCCAATCCGACGTGATGCCCGTCGCCAGCAGGAATCCCGTGGTGGCGATGGTGAGCCCGGTGCCGATGGCGAAGCGCGCGTCGATACGATTGAGCAGCCACGCGACGGTAGGCGCGATGATCAACTGGGGCAGTGCGACCCAGAGCAGGGCGTTGCCCACCTCCAGGGGTCGCAAGCCGCGTACCTGGATCAGGTAATTCGCCACCAGCGTGTTGCTCGATGTCACCAGGAAACGCGTCGCGAGCACCAGCAGGATGAGCAGTAATACGTTGCGCCGCATCAGCAGGGTGAAGTCCACGCTTGGCGTCTTCAGCACCGTCGTTTCGTGCAGCAGGAACAACCCGAGCGAGATCAGCCCCAGCGCGAGCAGGGAGACGATCAACGTTGAGGAGAACCAGTCCAGGCGGTCGCCCTGGTCGAGCGCGATGAAGATCAGCGTGAATCCCGCGCCGCCCATCAACATGCCGCGGAAATCGCCGCCGCGCAGGTAGTCATGATCGATGGGCAGGCGGCGCAATCCGAACCAGTAAAGCACGAACAAGGGTCCCGCCAGGACGGTGTTCTGCCAGAAGATCCAGTACCAGGTGACGTGCTCCACGTACCAGCCTTCCAGCGCCGCGGCCAGGTTGAGGCCGAGGATGATGTTCATGGAGTACGCGGCGAGGCCCCAGGGCCATAGCTTCTTCGGCAGCGCAGTAAGGATGAAAGCCGCGGTCAACGGGATGAAGGTGCCCGAACCGAGACCCGCCAGTACCTGGAAGAGGAGCAGGATGCGCAGGTCGGGCGCGAACGGAATCATGAATTCCGCGAGGCCGTAGACGATGCTTCCCACCAGGAGAACCCGGCGCGGTGAGAACGCGCGCCCGAGGAAGATCGCGAGCGGACCGATCATCATCTGCGAGGCGGAAAACGCCGTCGGTATCCACGCTCCCTCGTCGAAGCCCGCGCCGATCGCGCCGCGCACATCGGCGAGGCCGATCGACGTGAGGCGCGAGGTGAGCGTCGTCGCGACGGCACCCACCAGTACCGCGACGATGCCGAGCCAGGGCAGGTTGGCCGGTGGCGCGGGTGCCGCGGCGACCTCGCCCGCGACCGCGCTCATGGCGTGCCCTTCGCCGCGGCCACCGGCTGGCGTGGCACGCTGTCGCCTTCCTGCCAGCCGCCGCCAAGCGCCTTGATCAACGACACCGCGGCGAGCAGGCGCCGTTGGTCGTTCTGTATCGCCGCGCGCTGGCTGGCGAGCGCCTGACGCTCCGAATCCACCACCTCGAAGTAGCCGGCAAGACCGCGGTCGTAACGCGAGCGCGAGACTTTCGCCGCGGCGGTGGCGGCCTCCACGGTGGCATCCAGTTCGGTGCCGCGTTCGCGCAACCAGCGGGTGTCGGCCAGGGCGTCCTGCACTTCGCGGAACGCCTCGATGCCACCCTGCCGCCAGGTGGCCAGCGCGCCCCGGTACGCCGCTTCGGCAACCTGCAGACGCGAGCGGTTGCGGCCACCGTTGAAGAGGGGCAATTGCACGCTGGGACCGATCGACCAGATATGGCTGTCGCTGGAGGTGATATCGCCCAGGCTGTTGCTGGCGACGCCACCCGATGCGGTCAGCCTCACCTGCGGAAAGAACGCGGCTTTCGCGACGCCGATGCGTGCGCTGGCCGCCGCCAATGCGCGTTCGTTGCCGGCGACGTCGGGCCGCCGTTCGAGCAGCGACGAGGGAAGTCCCGCGGGTACGTCGGGAACGTTGGGCGTCCATGGCTTCGCCGCCACGGCGAAGTCCGGCGCATTGCGTGCTTCCAGCACCGCCAGTGCATGTTCGAAGTTGTCGCGGCCGCGTCGTGCGTCGGCCAGGTCGGCGCGGGTCTGGGTGAGGTCGGCGCGCGCGCGGAGCACGTCGAGGTCGCCGACGACGCCCGCGCGAGCGCGACGCTCGGCCAGCTGCAAGGCGTCTTCGCGAAGGCGCACCGTGCGCGTCAGCACGTCGATATCGCGATCCGTGCTGCGCAGCGAAAGGTAGGTCGAGGCGGCGCTGGCGGCGAGGCTGAGACGTAGTGCCGCCACCGAGTCCGCGCCGCTTTCGACATCGGCTCCGGCGGCTTCGACGCTGCGCCTGACGCGTCCCCACAGGTCCACTTCGTAGGCCACGTCGACGGGCGCCCGCCATAACGTGGTTTCAAGGGTCGGCAGGCGATTGAATACCGTGCCCGAGGTGCGCGCGCGTCCATACGAAGGATCGAAGTCCACTTCCGGAAACTCGTCGGCGCGAGCCACGCCGAGCAGGGCACGACTCTGGTCGTAGCGGGCCAGCGCGGTGGCAAGGTCCTGGTTCGCGGCAAGCGTCGCCCCGATATGCCTGCCCAGTTCGTCGTCGCCGAACAGGGTCCACCAATCATCCGGCAGCGCGCCCGATGCGGAGGGTGCCTCCTTCCATGCCGCGGGGGCGGGCGCGTCGGGACGCTGGTAGTCCGGGCCGACCACGCATCCCCCCAGCCCCATGACGAGGAAGGTCAGCAGGAGGGGCCGCAGCCTCATGGATGCGTGTCCTTCCCGGCGCGGATCTTCACGATCGTCGAGAGGCCAGGGCTCAACCGCTCGCGATAACGGCGCAGGTCGTCCGGCGAGAACAGGATCTTGACCGGCACGCGTTGCACCACCTTGGTGAAGTTACCCGTGGCGTTGTCCGCAGGCAGCAGGGCGAATTGCGATCCCGATGCCGGGGAGAGGCTGTCCACGTGGCCGATGAACGTGACATCGGGAATCGCATCCACCGTCATGCGCGCCTCGGTGCCGCGGCGCATGCCGTGCAACTGCGTTTCCTTGAAGTTGGCGACCACCCATACCTCGTCCGAGACGATCGAAAGGAGCGTCTGCCCGGCGTTCACGCGTGCGCCCACCTCGACGGTGCGCCTGCCGACATAACCGCTCACCGGCGCGACCACCTTCGTGTAGCCATAGGCCAGCTCGGCATCGTGCAGCGCGGCTTCGCCGGTGGCGACCTGGGCTTTCGCCGATTCGCGAGCGGCCACCGCCGCCACCTTGTTGGCCTCGGCACTGGCCTGGTTGGCTACCGCCGAATCCGCCGCCGCTTTCGCCGCGTCGTATTCCTGCTGGGAGACACCGCGTGGGGTTTCGTTGACCAGCTCGGACGAGCGGCGGAGGTCGAGGGCGGTGCGTCGTGCGCTGGCCTGGGCGGCCACGATGGCGGCGCCCGCTTCGGCGATCTGCGCCTCGGCGCTGGCCAGCTGGCCCTTGGCCCGGTCGATCTCGGCCTTCGCCTGTTCGACGCGCACGTCGAAATCGCGCGTGTCGAGCTCCAGGAGCACGTCACCGGCCTTCACATGCTGGTTGTCGTTCACAAGCAGGGCCTGGACGGTGCCGGTGACGCGCGGCGCCACCGGGTGGATGCGGCCCGTGACATAGGCGTCCGTGGTGGTCTCTGTAGGGTCGAGCCAGAAGAACAGCACCACGGCCAGCGTGCCGAGCACCAGCAATCCCCCCATGATGCGCAGCGCGACTTTCATGCCATGTTCCCCATTGATACGGGGCCACGCTGCCACCGTGTGCCACGGCTTGCTTGGCGATTCATGCGGGTGGCGGTCGGGACGGTTCCGTCATTGACCGTCCGCTATGTAGGTTCCTATATTGCGACGACCTCACCCATGGAATCGACCTCATGCGCCTTCGACCACTCGTCGCGCTGCTCCTCTTCGTCGGTTCGGGTGCCGCGGGCGCCGCGGACCTCGTCGTCTCGGCCGCCTCCAGCCTGACCGACGCCTTCCAGGCGGTCGGCAAGGCCTACGAGGTGAAACACCCGGGAACCCATGTGGTGTTCAATTTCGCCGCCTCCGACGTGCTGCTGCGCCAGATCGCCAGCGGCGCACCGGCGGATGTCTTCGCCTCCGCCGACCAGGCCGCCATGGACAAGGCGGTCGCCGCCAAGGCGATCGACCCGGCGACCCGGCAGGATTTCGCCAGCAACCGGCTCGTCCTCATCGTGCCGAAGGACGCGACCGTGAAGGTCGCCTCGCCGGCCGACCTCAAGGCCGCTACGGTCAAGCGCGTGGCCTATGGCGATCCGGCCTCGGTACCGGTGGGCCGCTATACCAAGGCCGCCCTGGAACAACAGGGGCTGTGGGACGCGGTGTCGGCGAAGGGCGTGCTCGCGCAGAACGTGCACCAGAGCCTGGATTACGTCGCGCGCGGTGAGGTCGAAGCGGGTTTCGTCTTCGCCACCGACGCGGCGATCGCCAAGGACAAGGTCACCGTGGCCGCCGTGGTGCCGACGCCGAAGCCGATCACCTATCCGATCGCCGTGGTGGCCGGATCGAAGCAGGCAAAGGAAGCCAGCGGCTTCGAGTCGTTCGTGCAGTCGGCCGAAGGGCGCTCGATCCTCGCCGGCTTCGGCTTCGAGGCACCCTGAGGTCCCGTGGGCGCGATCTGGGTTCCGCTCGCGCTCTCTCTGAAGGTCGCGCTATGGGCCACGGCGATCAACCTCGTACTGGGTGTCGCCGTCGCCTTTGGTTTGTCGCGCTGGCGTTCGCCCGTGCGCGAGGTCGTCGATTCGATCCTGACCCTGCCACTGGTCCTGCCGCCGACGGTCCTCGGTTATTACCTGCTGGTGATGCTCGGTCGACGCGGTGTCTTCGGCGGCTGGCTCGACCGCATGGATATCCAGTTGGTCTTCACCTGGCAAGGCGCGGTGATCGCCTCGACGCTGGTCGCCTTTCCACTCGTGCAGAAGGCGGCCCGCGCGGCATTCGAGGCCGTCGATCCACAACTGGAAAGCGCCGCGCGTGTCCTGGGTCTGCGTGAGGCGGCCGTGTTCTTTCGCGTGTCGTTGCCGTTGGCCGCACGAGGAATCGCCGCGGGCGCCTTGCTGGCGTTCGCCCGCGCGCTGGGTGAATTCGGCGCCACCCTGATGATCGCGGGCAACCTTCCTGGCCGCACGCAGACGCTTTCGGTGGCGATCTATGCCGCCGTGCAGGCCGGTGACGATGAGGGCGCCGCGGTCATGGTGGCGGTGACCTCCGTCACCTGCGTGGTGGCGTTGCTGCTCGCCGCATGGCTGGCGCCGAACCATCTGCGACGGGTGCGCCCATGAGCGTCGATGTCGCCATTCGCAAGACACTGCGCGCGGACGAACGCCATTTCGAACTCGACGTGGCGTTCGTCTCCGATCAGCGGCGCATCGTGATCTTCGGGCCGTCGGGTTCGGGAAAGAGTCTTACCCTGCGCGCCATGGCGGGGCTGCTCGCGCCGGACGAAGGCCATGTCCGCGTCGACGGGCGGATCCTCTTCGACGCCGCGCGCCAGGTGAACCTGCCCTCGCGCGAGCGCCAGGTCGCCTATGTGTTCCAGGACTACGCCCTGTTCCCGCACCTCACCGTGGCGCAGAACATCGGCTTCGGGCTGACGCCGGGCTGGCTCAACCCGGGGCGGCGCATTCGCGACGAACGCGTGCGCCAGTGGATCGACACGTTCGAACTGGGCCTCGTCGCCAACAGCTATCCGTCGCGCATCTCGGGCGGCCAGCGCCAGCGCGTCGCCTTGGCGCGCGCCCTCGTCGCCGAGCCGCGGCTGGTGTTGCTCGACGAACCGTTCGCCGCGCTGGATCCGGCGCTTCGTGGGCGCATGCGTGACGAACTGATCGCGCTCCAGACGCGGCTCGACCTGCAACTGCTGATCATCACGCACGATCCCGCTGACGTGGAGGCGCTGGGCGGTCACACCATCGAGGTGCGCGACGGCCGCATCGTGTAACCGCTTCCGTTGTTCAGTCGGTCACGCCCAGGATGACCGACGACGCGTCGAAGATGGCGACGACGTCCGAGCCTTCGGCCAGCCCAAGCGCCTTCGCGCTGTCCAGGGTGACGATCGCCGTCATGGTGCCGCCGCCGGCGAGGTCGATGGAGACCTCGCTGTTCACCGCTCCTGGCGTGATCTGCGAGACCTTGCCCGGAAGCTGGTTCGAGGCCGAGACCCGCAGGCCGTCATCGGGCAGCCCAAGCACCACCCAGCTCGCCTTGATCAGGGCGACCACGGCCCGTCCCGGTGCCAGGGCGAGGCTGCCGGCGCTTTCCCGGGTCACGGTGGCGACGAGCACCGTGCCGCCGGGCAGGGCGATCTCCACCGTGTCGTTGACCGCACCTTCGACCACGCGGCGGACACTGCCGGCCAACTGGTTGCGCGCACTCGTTCGCATGGTGAATCTCCTCAGGATGTGGATGTCGTCGGTCGCTTCCTCGCCGAGCGAAACCAGCCGCTCGACGAATCGCCGGTGCTCGGCCTCGATGCTGCGGAACGAAGCGATCAGGCGCTCCGCCCGTGGTGTCAGCTTTGCGCCACCACCGCCGCGGCCGCCGGTGGCGCGCAGGACCAGGGCTTCGCCGGCCAGGTTGTTCATCGCCTCCACGGCATCCCAGGCACCCTTGTAACTCATGCCCACGGCCTTCGCCGCGGCGGTGATGGAACCCGTGGCACCGATCTGCGTCAGGAGTTCCACGCGGTCGGTACCGCCCCAGCGGTGGGCGCCATCGGTCAGCCAGAGCGATCCTTCATAGTGGAGCATGGTGTCCTCGGAGCGTACGGTTCCGCGCAAGTCTAGCCCCGTGCACCCCTTGTCGTGGGATGATCCGCCGTTCGCGGGTAAACGCCCGCCGGCCCAGAGTGACGCGGTGACGGACAAGCTCGAGAGACAGACCCCGATGGCGGCATGGAAAAAGCTCGCGATCTGGGTACTGAAGCACCTGCTGATGGCGGCGATCCTCGCCGGCGCCGTCTTCCTGCTGCATCGCTATATCGGGCGCATGGCCTGGCACGACGTGCGCGACGCGATCGACCGCATTCCGCGCTGGCACGTGGTCGGTTCGGTCCTCTCCGCGCTGCTGAGCTGGGCCTGCCTCACCGCCTATGACGTCTTCGCCGTGGAGACGGTCGTACCCGGCAAGGTGTCGATGCGACTCAAGATCTTCTCAGGCGCCACGACCCACGCGATCTGCAACGCGCTCGGCTTCCACGCCATCACCGGCACCGCGCTGCGCTACCGCATCCTGTCGATCCGGGGGGTGAGCGCCCCCGACGTGGCACGCGTCGTCGGACTGGTCGGCTTCGCCGTGACCCTGGGCTTCGCCGCCGTCACCGCACTGGGCATGATGCTGGAGCCCTCCATCGCCCATGGCTGGGGCCGCTGGATGGGCGTAGTGGTCATGATCCTGTTCGTGCTGTTGCTGCGCTGGCTGGCCGGCAAGCACGACGAATTGCAGATCTGGAAGTTCAGCACGCCAGTGCCGTCCGCACGTTCGGCCGGCGCACAGATCGTGATCGGCGTCCTCGAGATGCTCGGTGCGATCGCCGCGATGTACTTCCTGCTACCCACCGAGATTGCCGGCAGCTTCCTCGATTTCGCGCCGATCTACGTGGGCGCGATCATCGTCGGCATCGTCAGCAACACGCCCGGCGGCATCGGCGCCTTCGAGGCGCTGACGCTGGCCGCGTTCCCGCAAGAACAACGCGCCCAGGTGCTGGCGGCCTTGCTCGCCTACCGCGTCATCTACGGCCTCGGCCCCGCCGTGCTTGCCTCGCTGGCGCTGGGCGCCTTCGAGATCCGCCGCCGCGTAAAGAAAACCGCATGACCGCGCGCCTGTCGGTGAGATCCCTTTCCCTGCTCGTCCTTGGGTTGATCGCGGGATGCGCCACCCCGCACGCGCGACGCACCGATGTACTGTTCTGGAACCAGCCGCAGCGCGAAGCGGCGTTCCGCGCGATGGACACGCATTACGCGAGCAATGTCGTCCACCACGGCATCGCCCATCCCTTGCCCGCGGGTGCTTCGTTGCTCCCGCGATTCGACGACGGCACGACGCTCGACACCTACATGGCCGCGCATCACGTCGCCGGTTTGATGGTCGTGCAGGACGGACACGTGCGACTTGAGCGCTATGGACTCGGTGCCGATCCGACAACGCGGTGGACATCGTTCTCGGTGGCCAAGTCGTTCACGTCGACGCTGGTCGGCGCGGCCCTGCGCGATGGCGCCATCCACAGCCTCGACGACAAGGTGACCCGGTACATCCCCGAGCTCGCCGCAGGCGCCTATCGTGATGTCACGATCCGGCAACTGCTGGGCATGACCTCGGGCGTACGCTGGAACGAGGATTACAGCGATCCTCATTCCGACGTGGCGATGATGTACGAAGGTGCGCGTCAGCCAGGCGTCCCCTTGCTGGTTTCCTACATGTCGCACCTGCCGCGCGAGTTCGCGCCGGGCGAGCGCTGGGTCTACAAGACCGGGGAAACCGATCTCATCGGCATCCTGGTGACGCGCGCGACGGGGAAGAGCCTGGCGTCTTACCTGTCGGAGAAAATCTGGAAGCCGTACGGCATGGCCGCCGATGCGTTCTGGCTGAAGGACGAGGTGGACGGCACCGAGGCGGGTGGCTCGGGCGTGTCGGCAACCTTGGGCGATTACGCACGCCTCGGCCAGTTCCTTCTCGACGGTGGCGTCGCGGCGGGCAAGCCCGTGCTGGCGGATGGCTGGATCGACGAGGCGACACGCACGCACGCTGGTATTGGCGTGCCGGGGCGTGGTTATGGTTATCAGTGGTGGACGTATGACGACGGCAGCTTCGAGGGCATCGGCATCTTCGGACAACTCCTGCACATCGACCCGAAGCGCCACCTCGTCATCGTCCAGATGGCGGCATGGCCAGTGGCGACGGACGACACGCAAGCCGCACAGCGGGCCGCGTTTGTTCGTGCGGTGAATCGTGCTTTGGATGAATTAGCTTTACCCTGAAGACTGCTGCGTTCGTGTGGGCGTTAAAAGACACGTGGGCTCGCCTTTGGCATCGCGTTTTGCTCGCCGTGTGGCGTCGCAAGAGCCGGCGGGGGTCACCCTCGGGGCCACGCCTCCGGCGACCCGGAAAGGAAGGGCCGCGAAGAGCGGCCGTTTATCTATTGCCCTACGGGCCGGGTCGGCGCCCCACCGGAGGTTTCCGATTCGACATCCTGTCTCAG
>DATNJP010000210.1:0-10371 GCA_035603855.1 Luteibacter sp.
GGGTTCATCTCGATGACGACCACGCGGCCGTCTTCGGCGTTGATGCCGAACTGCACGTTGGAACCGCCGGTGTCGACGCCGATCTTGCGCAGCACCGCGATGGATGCGTTACGCAGGCGCTGGTATTCCTTGTCGGTAAGCGTCTGCGCCGGCGCGACGGTGATCGAGTCGCCGGTGTGCACGCCCATCGGATCGAAGTTTTCGATCGAGCACACGATGATGCAGTTGTCCGCCTTGTCGCGGACCACTTCCATCTCGAATTCCTTCCAGCCGAGCACCGACTCTTCCACCAGCACTTCGTGCACGGGCGAGAGCTCGAGGCCGCGACCGACGATCTCGATGAATTCTTCCTTGTTGTACGCGATGCCGCCGCCCGAACCGCCGAGCGTGAAGCTCGGGCGGATGATGGTCGGGAAGCCGACGGTGGCCTGGATTTCCAGCGCCTGCTCCATCGAGCGGGCCACTTCGGCCTTCGGGCATTCCAGGCCGATGTCGGCCATGGCGATGCGGAACAGGTTGCGGTCTTCCGCCATGCGGATGGCTTCGCGCGACGCGCCGATCAGCTCGACGTTGTACTTCTCGAGCACGCCGTTGTCGGCGAGGTCGAGTGCGCAGTTGAGGCCGGTCTGGCCGCCCATCGTGGGCAGCACGGCATCCGGGCGCTCCTTGGCGATGATGCGCTCGACGGTCTGCCAGTTGATCGGCTCGATGTAGACGGCATGCGCCGTCTCCGGGTCGGTCATGATCGTCGCCGGGTTCGAATTGACCAGGACGACGCGGTAACCCTCTTCCTTCAGCGCCTTGCAGGCCTGGGCACCGGAGTAGTCGAACTCGCAGGCCTGGCCGATGACGATCGGTCCAGCGCCGATGACGAGGATGGTCTTGATATCTGTACGCTTTGGCATGGTTTCTCTCGCGAATCGAAGGCTGATGGTCTAGCGGCGGCGGGTCGGCGTCAGGACGCCTGTTTCGCCTTGCCCTGCTCCATCGAGGCGATGAACTGGTCGAACAGATAGCCGACGTCCTCGGGACCCGGGCTCGCTTCCGGGTGACCCTGGAAGCAGAAAGCCGGGCGATCCGTCAAGGCGAAGCCCTGCAGGGAGCCGTCGAACAGCGAGGTATGGGTGATGCGCACATTGGCCGGCAACGTCGCCGGGTCGACCGCGAAGCCGTGGTTCTGCGAGCTGATCAGCACGCGGCCGGAATCGTGGTCCTTCACCGGGTGGTTCGCGCCGTGGTGGCCGAACTTCATCTTCAGCGTCTTCGCGCCGATGGCCAGGGCCATGATCTGGTGGCCGAGGCAGATGCCGAACACGGGGATCTTCGTCGCCAGGATTTCGCGCGTGGACGCGATGGCGTAGTCGCACGCGGCCGGATCGCCCGGGCCGTTGGCCAGGAAGATGCCGTCCGGATTCATGGCGAGCACTTCAGACGCCGGCGTCTGCGCGGGCACCACCGTGATGTCGCAACCGCGACCGGCGAGCAGGCGCAGGATGTTCTGCTTCACGCCGTAGTCGTACGCGACGACCTTGAACTTCTTCTGCGGGTTGTAGAACGCCTGCTTGTCGAGGTCGTACACGCCCTCGGACCATTGGTAGGTCTTCGTGGTGCTGACGACCTTGGCGAGATCCATGCCGTTGAGGCCTGGGAAGGCCTTCGCCTTGGCGACTGCCGCGTCGACGTCGATGACGTCACCGGCGACGATGCAGCCGTTCAGCGCGCCCTTCTCGCGAAGGATGCGCGTGAGGCGGCGCGTGTCGATGCCGGCGATGGCGACGACGCCGTGGCGTTCGAGGTAGTGCGGCAGCGGTTCCGTGCTGCGCCAGTTACTGGCGAGGCGCGGGACGTCGCGGACGATGAGGCCCGCCGCGTGAACGCGGTCGGCTTCGACGTCGACGTCGTTGGTACCGGTGTTGCCGATGTGGGGGTACGTCAGGGTGACGATCTGGCGGGAGTACGACGGGTCGGTCAGGATTTCCTGATAACCGGTCATGGCGGTGTTGAACACCACCTCGCCAACCGTCTCGCCGCGGGCACCGACCGAGTGGCCGTGAAAAATGCTGCCGTCTTCGAGAGCAAGCAGAGCAGGAGTACGCATGGGATGGCCGCCTTCAGGTGCAGCAAAGCCCGCAAGCCTGCATTGAGCGGCTCGTGGGCCTTGGGGAAATGGAATCGCTGGGCGGGTAAGAATGATAGGCGCGAAAGGCCTTTCTGTCCACCGTAAAACGATGAATGAACACGTGGTGGAATATCGCAGGCAAAGCGTTGCGACACGATACAATGGACGTAAGGTATTTGCCTGAGAACCGCCCGCATGCTGCTCGACCCCGCCCGCCTGGAACGTCCCGACACCGACATCAGGCACGAGCCGTTCTCATTCATGATCGCCCACGGCCAGCTTCCGGACGACGCCCGGAACGACCTCGAGCGCGACTTCCCGCAGTACAGCAGCGCCGGGTTCTTCCCCTACGACGCCAGCGACTGCGGTCCGTCCGTGAACGAGCTGGTCGAGCAGATGACCTCGAAGGCCTTCTCGGCGGCCATCGGCCGGCACCTGGGTATCGAGGGGCTGGAAAGCTACCCCACCCTGGTCACCCTCTGCCGCCTGCTGAACCGCCGTCACGGCACCATCCACACCGACAGCAAGTCGAAGGTCGCCACGGCGCTGATCTACCTCAACCCGATGTGGCCCGACACCAGCGACGGCTGCCTGCGTTTTCTTCGCTCGATCAATGACATCGACGACATCGTTGCGCCGGAGTTGAAGCCGCTCTACGGCGAGTTCGCGGTCTTCCGCCGCGCCGAGAACTCCTTCCACGGCCACCTCCCCTACGAAGGCGAGCGCCGGGTGATCCAGGTGGCCTGGCTCACCTCCGAGGAAGAAAAGGCCCGCAAGACCAAGCGCGGCAAGTTCTCACGGGTTTTCAAGAAGATCTTCGGCAAACTGGACCGCAAAGTAGGCGCCGACCGAGACCGCAGCGCCTCCCACCCGGACTGATCCTGTTGGCCCCCGGGCTCTATGTGAGAGCCCGGCTCAATGTGGCCACCCTGTGTGGGAGCCCGGCTCTGTGTGGGAGCCGCTTCAGCGGCGATGGGTGCTCGCGAATGACTGGCCCGCTGCCGCGGGATCGCCGCTGAAGCGGCTCCCACAACGACTCAGGGGGCTCCCACAACCACTCAGGGAGAGCTCTCCCCCACAACCATTGAGGGGGCTCCCCCCAACCACTGAGGGGACTCCCTCCCCCGACCACCGGGCCAGCCCCCACAACTCAACGCGCCCCGAAGTACCACCCCACGAACAACGCGAACACCCCATACAACGCGCCGATCGGCATCAGCCAGCGTGCCTCGACCGAGCCGCGTCGGAACATCGCCCAAAGCGCGATCACCGCGACCATCGTGATCAAGCCCGCCACGATCAGCGGTGTATCGAACAGCCACGGCGTGGCGAACAACGCCAGCGAACTCGGAATCGTTGCCTGGATCATCATCGCGCCCGAGATGTTCGCCAGCGCCAGTCGCTCCTTGCCCTGGCGCACCCAGATCAGCGCGTTGACCGTTTCCGGTAACTCGGTCGCGACCGGGCTAAGCACCAGCGCCACGAGATGCGGCGACAGGTTGAAGAACGTGCCGAGGGATTCCAGCTGCCAGACGAACGTACGCGAGGCGATCGCGATCACGAGCAAGGCCAGCCCGGTCTGCAGCATCACCCAGCCCATGGAAGGGTTTTCGTCACGCGGGCGGAAAGTGAGCGGTTCGAGCTCCTCATCCTCCGGCGCGCTGGTGTCGTCGCGCATTTCGCGCCAGACGTAGAACGCGTAAGCGAGCAGGAACAGGACGCCGAGCCATGGCTTCCAGGCAAAGGCGACAAGGCCGAGGCCCACTTTCACGACGAAGATGCCCAGGAACCAGGACTGGTCGCGCGCCAGCCGCTTGTTGTCGACGCGCACGCGGGTGTCCGGCCTTTTCAGGCGCTTACGGCCTGCATATAAGGCAAATCCGACCACGGCGTAGGCGATGGTGGCGAGCACAAGTGGGCCGCCGAGCGCCGCACCGACGCCGATGTCGCGCGCCTCGGGCGTCTTGCCGAACATCACCGCGACGAAGGTCACCGCGCTCTCAGGCAACGCCGTACCGAAGGCGGCGAGCACCGTTCCCGTGGTGGTGGCACCGAGGTTGAGCTTGCGCCCGAACCATTCCACGCCATTGACGAAGTATTCGCACGCGAAATAAATAGCCCCGGCCGAAACCAGGAAAAGGAAGCACGTCAGCAGCATGTTTCGCTTATAGGCCGGGCGAGCGCGAAGAACCGATGGCACAACGACACCGCTCGCCCGGCCGGGTGAGCATGTCGATGGCCAAAGGTCTCGCCGGGCGGGCAGCGTACTCTCCATACGCTGTTACCGTTCGCGCCATGGGGTCTTACGACCGCCAAGTCTGTTGACGCGAACTCCTCAGGGGGAACGAGGATGGCTACTCCCCAATGACATCGGCGCGAATCTTAACACGCCTTCGAGCAAGCCGTGAGAACGCAAACCACTCCCACAACAGCCACCCCAGCAACCCGCTTTTTTGCGGAGAACCCCTTTTTGTGGGAAGCCCCTTTCTGTGGGGGAGCCTCTTTTTGAGGGGAGCCGCTTTCTGTGGGAGCCGCTTCAGCGGCGATTGCCGCTAAAGCGGCGACAGCCCCTAAACCTTAGCGACAATCACATCCTCAATCGTCCACGCCCCAGGAGCCCGCCCAGCCATCCAAGCAGCAGCCTCCAGCGCACCACGAGCAAAGATAGAGCGATCGGTAGCACGATGGCCCAGCTCGATACGCTCACCCTGCCCCATCAACAACGCCTGGTGCTCACCGACGATGTCGCCGCCACGCACCACCGCGAAACCGATGGTGCCCGCCTTACGCGCACCCGGGCGCCCTTCGCGGGCATACACCGCCAGTTCGTCCAGCGTCGCGCCACGACCTGCCGCGGCGGCGTGGCCGAGGGCCAGCGCGGTGCCAGACGGGGCGTCTTCCTTGCGGTTGTGGTGCGCTTCGACGATGTCGAGGTCCCAGCCGGGCAGCGCCGCGGCGGCTTCGCGCAGAAGGCGTGTGAGCACCGCAACGCCCAGGCTGAAGTTGGCGGCGCGCAAAACGGCGATGCGCTCGGCGGCTTTGGTCAGGCGATCTTCGAGTTCGGGCGAGAGGCCCGTGGTGCCGGTGACTAGCGCCGCGCCGCTTTCTTCGCAGTAGTCGAGCGCGGCGATGAGGCCTTCGGGGCCGCTGAAGTCGATGACGACTTCGACGCCGGTGACATCGGACCAGTCGGTGAAGCGAAGCGGTGAGACGTCGCCGTAGGCGGCTTTGCCCAGGCGTGCCGAGCCGGTGGAGACGATCGCGCGCATGAGTTCGAAGCGTTCGTCCTCACGCACGAGGTTGAGCAGTGCGAGCCCCATGCGGCCGGAAGCGCCGCTGATGGCGAGACGAACGGGGCGAGTCATGGGGGGTGGCCTTGTGGGGGTGGGAAGGCGAATCGTAGCAGGCGGTGGATGGCGGTTGCGGGCGGGGTGCCCGCTGCCGCGGGATCGCCGCTGAAGCGGCTCCCACATATCGCCGCTGAAGCGGCTCCCACATTTCGCCGCTGAAGCGGCTCCTACATTTCGCCGCTGAGGTGGCTCCCACACATAGCCGTGGTCGGATCTAAGTGTGGGAGCCGCTTCAGCGGCGATGCTTTGGGTCAGCGATGAAGCGTCAGGACGTTACGCGGGACCAGAAGTCTTTCACGCCGTCCATGAAGGTATTGGAGCGCGGCGTGTGCTTCGACGCTTCCTCACCCACGAAGGTGGCTTCCAGCTGGTTGAGCAGCTCGCGTTGCTCCTTCGTCAGGCGTACCGGCGTCTCGACGACCACCGTGCAGATGAGGTCGCCCGTGCGGCCGCCGCGCACCGACTTCACACCACGGCCGCGCAGGCGGAACTGCTGGCCGGTCTGCGTTTCCGGCGGCACGTTCACCGCGACTTCGCCTTCCAGCGTCGGCACCTGCAATTCGGTGCCCAACGCCGCCTGCGCGAAGCGGATCGGCATTTCGCAATAAAGGTCGGAGCCGTCGCGCTGGAAGATGGCATGCTCGCGCACGCGCACTTCCACGTAGAGGTCGCCCGCGGGCGCACCGGCCGGGCCAGCTTCGCCCTGCCCCGTCAGACGGATGCGGTCGCCATTGTCGACGCCCGCCGGAATGCGCACCGACAGCGTGCGCTCTTCCTCGATGCGGCCTTCGCCGTGGCACTTCTTGCAGGGCTTGTCGATCTTCTGGCCGGAACCGTGGCAGGTTGGGCAGGCCTGCTGGATGGAGAAGATGCCGTTCTGCATGCGCACGCGGCCGTGACCGGCGCAGGTGGAACAGGTGGACACCTTGCCGTCTTCCGAACCGGTGCCGTTGCAGTGGTGGCAATTGACCTGGGTCGGCACGTCGATCTTCTTCTCGACGCCGAACACGGCCTCTTCGAGATCGAGATCCATCATGTAGCGCAGGTCGGCACCGCGACGTGCGCGCTGGCGTCCACCGCCACCGCCGAAGATGTCGCCGAAAATGTCACCGAAGATGTCGCCCACGTCGCCGAAGCCGGCGCCGTTGCCGCGACCGAAGCCGCCGCCCTCGAAGGCGGCATGGCCATACTGGTCGTACGCCGCGCGCTTCTGCGCGTCGGACAGCACGTCGTAGGCTTCCTTGGCTTCCTTGAATTTGTCGATCGCTTCGGGATCGTCCGGATTGCGGTCGGGGTGGTACTTCATCGCGACGCGACGAAAGGTCTTCTTGAGGTCGCCCTCGGTCACGGTGCGCTCGACACCGAGGATTTCGTAGTAGTCGCGCTTGCTGCTCATTACACGCTTGCTTTCCCTGGACGGACGAACGCGCCGACGGGGAACCCCTCGGCGCGATCGATCCGGTTGACCGTTGTCACGCCGTGGGCCACTGACCCACGGCGTGCCGTTGCTTTACAGGACGACTTACTTCTTGTCGTCCTTGACCTCGGTGAACTCGGCGTCGACCACGTCGTCCGGCTGGGCCGAACCACCGCCCGGAGCCGACTGCTGCGCGGTGTCCTGCGCGCCGCCCGACTGGGCCGCGGCGGCGAGTGCCTGGGCGACCTGCTCGAGGTTGGTGATCTTCGACTCGATGGCGGCCTTGTCGTCGCCTTCCTTGACCTTCTCGAGCTCGGACACCGCAGCGTCGATACCGGCAAGCTGCTCGGCCGGGATCTTGCCACCGTGCTCCTTCAGCTGGCTGCGCGTGGCGTGCACGAGCTGGTCGGCCTTGTTACGGACCTGCACGAGCTCGTGGAACTTCTTGTCTTCCTCGCGGTTCGCTTCCGCGTCGGCGACCATGCGCTGCACTTCTTCTTCCGACAGGCCCGAACCGGCCTTGATCTCGATCTTCTGTTCCTTGCCGGTGTCCTTGTCCTTCGCGGACACGTGCAGGATGCCGTTCGCGTCGATGTCGAACGTGACTTCGATCTGCGGCGTGCCGCGCGGTGCAGAGCGGATGCCGGAGAGGTCGAACTTGCCCAGCGACTTGTTCGCATTGGCACGCTCGCGCTCACCCTGCAGCACGTGCACGGTCACGGCGGTCTGGTTGTCGTCGGCGGTGGAGAAGACCTGCGAGGCCTTGGTCGGCACCGTGGTGTTCTTCTCGATCAGCTTGGTCATCACGCCACCCATCGTCTCGATACCGAGCGACAGCGGGGTGACGTCGAGCAGCAGCACGTCCTTGACCGAACCACCGAGCACGCCACCCTGGATCGCGGCGCCGACGGCGACGGCTTCATCCGGGTTGACGTCCTTGCGCGCTTCCTTGCCGAAGAAGTCCTTCACCGCTTCCTGGACCTTGGGCATGCGGGTCTGGCCACCGACGAGGATCACCTCGTTGATGTCCGACACGCGCAGGCCGGCGTCGTTGAGCGCGGTGCGGCACGGATCGATGGTGCCCTTGATCAGGTCTTCCACCAGCGACTCGAGCTTGGCGCGGGTCAGCTTGATGTTGAGGTGCTTCGGGCCCGAGGCGTCGGCCGTGACGTACGGCAGGTTCACGTCGGTCTGGTGCGAGGACGAGAGCTCGATCTTCGCGCGCTCGGCGGCGTCCTTCAGACGCTGCAGCGCGAGCTGGTCGTTCTTCAGATCGACGCCCTGCTCCTTCTTGAACTCGTCGACGAGGTAGTCGATGACGCGGTTGTCGAAGTCCTCACCACCGAGGAAGGTGTTGCCGTTGGTCGAGAGCACTTCGAACTGCTTCTCGCCGTCGACGTTGGCGATCTCGATGATCGAGACGTCGAACGTGCCGCCACCCAGATCGTACACGGCGATCTTGCGGTCACCCGTGGAGGTCTTGTCGAGGCCATAGGCCAACGCGGCCGCGGTCGGCTCGTTGATGATGCGCTTGACCTCGAGGCCCGCGATCTTGCCGGCGTCCTTGGTGGCCTGGCGCTGGCTGTCGTTGAAGTACGCCGGCACGGTGATGACCGCTTCGGTCACCGCCTCGCCCAGGAAGTCCTCGGCGGTCTTCTTCATCTTCATGAGGACCTTCGCGGAGACTTCCTGCGGGGCCATCTTCTTGCCATCGGCGGTCTGCACCCACGCGTCGCCGTTATCGTGCGCGACGATGCCGTAGGGGACCAGCTTGATGTCCTTCTGCACTTCGGCGTCGGTGAACTTGCGGCCGATGAGGCGCTTCACCGCGTAGAAGGTGTTCTTGGGGTTGGTGACGCTCTGGCGCTTGGCCGGCGCACCGACGAGGACTTCGTTGTCCTTGGTGAACGCGACGATGGAAGGCGTGGTGCGATCGCCCTCTGCGTTTTCGATGACGCGCGCGGTCGAACCTTCCATCACTGCGACGCAGGAGTTGGTCGTACCGAGGTCGATGCCGATGATCTTGGCCATTGAAGTTGCTCCGAATTGCTATGCGGCCCCCGCGGCCGCGACTGTGTTTGAAAATGGGGCTGCGCCCCATCGATTCAATGCCTGGTGAGACTCCCCGGCTGCGCAAAACCCGCGCCGCACGGGGCTTTCATTCAGTTGTCGCGCACCACGGCGACGAGCGCCGGACGCAGCAGACGATCGTTGAGCACGAAACCCTTCTGCACGACGGCGACCACCGTGCCCGGCGGATGCTCGTTGGATTCGACCGAGCTGATGGCCTGGTGCTGTTCCGGATTGAACGGCTGGTGCAGCGGATTGACCACGGTGAGGCCGTTGCCCTGCGTGACCTTCTCCAACTGCTTCAGCGTCAGCTCGAGGCCTTCGCGCAGCGTCTTCGTCTCGGCCGATTCGTTGGCCAGACCAAGGACGAGCGCGTCGTAGACCGGAAGCAGTTCGCCGAGCAGTTTCTCGTTGGCGAAGCGACGGGCCTGATCGAGGTCGCGCTGCAGGCGGCGACGCTGGTTCTCGATTTCCGCCCGCTCGCGCAGGACGGTTTCACGCGCGCCGGCGAGCTCGGCCTCGAGGGCGGTCAGCTTCGCGGTCACGGCATCCAGGTCGGCATTGAAACCGCTGTCCGCCACTCCGCCATCCTGCGCCGGATCCGGCACGTGGGGATCGTTGTTTTGCATGGTTACTCCAAATGTCAGCTTACCGACCCGCTCCATGGAGGGGCCGAACATTCGCGGGAAATACTAAACCCGCCTCCCGTGGCGGTTTATGAGGTCGCCGCGGCGCGATTCAAGGCGTCGCTGAGCAGTCCGGCGGTGGCTTGTACCACCGGGATCACCCGCTCATATGCCATACGCGTCGGTCCAATAACTCCGATCGCGCCGAGCATGCGCCCGTTCGAGCCGTAGGTGGCGGTGACGATGCTGCAACCGTCGAGGGCCGAGAAACCGGACTCCTCGCCGATGAACAGGCGCACGCCAGGGGCCTTGACGCACATTTCCATCAATTGAAGCAGGTCGCGCTTCTGCTGGAAGGCGTCGAAGAGGTCGCGCAGCCGGTCGATGTCGGCCAGCTCCGAATAACCCATCAGGTTGGTCTGACCGCTGACCAGGACGTCATCGGCGTCCTCATCCGGGGTGAACGAGGCCGCGGCCAGTTCCACCACGCCGGACAGCATGCGGTTGAGCTCGCCACCCGCCTCGCGCAGTTCCGCCAGCAGGTGGGCGCGGATATCGGCCAGTCGGAAACCGGCGAACTGGGCATTGAGGTAGTTGGCGGCCTGTTCCAGCTCGCTGGCGTCCAGCGGCTTGGCCAACTGCACCACGCGGTTCTGCACCTGGTTATCCGAGAACACCAGGATAACCAGCACCCGGGCGTCCGGCAGGTTCACGAAGTCGATGTGGCGCAGGGGGAAGTCGCCCTGGCGCGGCACGGTGACCACGCCGGCGAAGTGCGTCATCGCCGAG
>DATNJP010000211.1:0-15190 GCA_035603855.1 Luteibacter sp.
GGCCGTGTGTACCTGGTTGTCCGGGCCGCGGTACTCGCCATTGACGTCCATCGACAGGCCCGGCGCGATCATCGCGTGGTACAGCGACGTATAGAAGGTCTTGCGGGTCTCGGCGGGCGCCTGCACGTCCACCGTCGACAGTGCCTTCTCCCACGCCTGGCGGGCTTCGGTACGGCGGGCATCGAAGTCGAAACCGGCGCCGTCCTTGTCCAGGTTGGCGACGGCGTTGTCCTCGCTTACCGAGGAAACGGCAACTTTCACCACCAAGGGCTTGGCCAGGTCGCCGAAGTCGAACACGCCTTCGAGCGCGCGGCCGCTGATCGCGTCCACGTCCTCGGCGCGGTTACCCGGGCCGCTGAAGCCGCGGTAAGGGATGGCGCTCTCGCGATTCTTGAGGCTGCGCGACGCCAGCGGCTGGTTGAAGCGCATGGCGAAATAGAGCTGGCGACCCGGTGCCCAGCCACGCGTGGTGCGGCCTCCGGTGATGGTGCCGTCCTTGCGAACGCGCAGCGACGACCACAGCACCTTGCCGTCGTAGTCGTAGATGCTGGGACGCAGGTCGAGCAGCAGGTGGGCCGGCTTGCCCTTCGGGAAGGTATAGCGATGCCAACCCACGCGTGCGCCTGCGGTAAGTTCCGCTCGCACGTCGTAGTCGGCCAGCGTGACGGCGTAGTACCCTGCTTCCGCTTTCTCGCTCTTGTGGTCGAATCGCGAGCGATAGCCACTACCGGGCTGGTCGGGGGTACCGGGGTCCAGCTTGACGTCACCGGCGATGGGCATGACGAGTACGTCGCCCAGGTCGGAATGGCCGCTGCCGGAGAAATGCGTATGGGAGAAACCGAGAATGCTCGAGTCGCCGTACTGGTAGCCGGCTGCCCATTTGTAGGCGTGCTTCACGTCCGGCATGGCCGTGTCCGGCGACAGCTGGATCATGCCGAAGGGCACCGTGGCACCGGGGAACGTATGACCGTCGCCGCCCGTGCCGATCATCGGATCGACCGCCGCGAAGGCGCTGGAAGCCTTGTCGGAGGCCGCCAGGGCGAGGGCTGGCAGGGCCAGGGACAGGGCGGCGGCCAGCAGGCAGCGGCTCAGGCGGGTGGTGCTCGACATCGGTGGTTCCCCTCGGATGGACGCGTTGCGAGTGGTCGTGATCATTTGGATCGTGACAAACAGGTCGAACGTAGCAAAGATAGCGCAGCCACGCATGTTGCAGTGCGTGATGCATCCCTAAGCCCACCGCGCGATGATCGCCCGGTTTAGATCGTTTGAAGGAGCTCAGATGCCGAGGATTACCCCGCAGCGCCGCAAGGTGACGCTCGCCGATATCGCCCAGGGTTGCGACGTCTCGCGGGCTACCGTGTCGCTGGTGCTGCGCGGCAGCCCCTTGGTCAACTCCGCCACCCGGGCCCGGGTGGAGGCCGAACTGAAGCGCCAGGGCTATGTTTATAACCGGGCGGCGGCCAATTTGCGCCGGCGCACCTCCTCGAGCATCGGCCTGGTCATCAACGACCTGGGCAACCCCTTCTTCGCCGAATTCGCCGCCGGCGCCGACGAGGCCCTGGCCGGCGCGGGCTACGTCACCCTGCTGGGCAATACCGGGGAGTCCCCGGACCGCCAGCAGGCCGTGCTGAACTCGCTGATCGAGCACGGCCCGGCCGGGATCATCCTGTCCCCCGCGGAAGGCAGCGAAGGCGAACAGGTCCTGGCGGCCGTCGGCATGCACACGCCCTTGCTGGTCTTCAACCGCGAGCTGCCCGATGACGATGGCGCCCATCGCTGGGACACGCTCGAGATGGACAACGAGCACGGCGCGCGCCTCGCCACGGAACATCTCATCGGCCTCGGCCACCAGCGCATCGCCTTCTTCGGCGGCCATCGCGATTCCAGCTCGGTGGAACAGCGCCGCCGGGGCTATGCCGGCGCCATGCGCGACGCCGGCCTCAAGGTCGATCCGGCATGGATGATCGAGAGCGCGCCGACGCGCCTCGAGGCCGCGCGGCAGACCGGCGCGCTGTTCGCGCGCGACCCCGCTCCGACGGCGGCGGTTTGCTACAACGACGCGGTGGCGCTCGGGCTTATGCTGGGCCTGACCAAACGCGGCCGTCGCCCGGGCGAAGACTTCGCCCTGACCGGCTTCGATGACGTCGCCGAAGCCTCCGTATGCGTGCCACCCCTCACCACCATCGCGGTCGATCCGCGTGGCCTGGGACGCCGCAGCGCCGAACTCATCCTCGACAGACTTTCCAATCCCGAGACGGACACTGCTTATACGATCGCGCCGGTTCGGCTGGTCGTCCGCGAAAGCAGCTGCCCGCCGTCCTCCCCCTGAACCAACCAATGGAGCGCCCTATGGCCACCGGTTACACGCCATCGCCCAATTCGTCGTCCGCGACGTCCTCGGGAGACACCCGCTACACCTACTTCCCGCTCGCGCTCGGCGTGATGACGACGATCTTCTTCATGTGGGGGTTCCTGACCTGCCTGAACGACATCCTCATCCCCCACCTGAAGGCCGTGTTCGAACTGAACTACGCCCAGGCGCTGCTGATCCAGTTCACGTTCTTCGGTGCGTACTTCATCATGTCGCTGCCCGCCGGCCGGATCGTCGCCGCGCTCGGCTACAAGAAGAGCATCGTGGTCGGCCTGATCGTCGCCGGCATCGGTGCGGCGCTGTTCTGGCCCGCCGCCGGCATGCGCCTGTATCCGTTCTTCCTCGCCGCGCTGTTCATCCTCGCCACCGGTATCACGGTGCTGCAGGTGGCGGCCAATGCGTACGTGGCCCTGCTGGGTCCCGAGAAGACCAGCTCCAGCCGCCTCACCCTGGCCCAGGCACTGAACTCGTTCGGTACCTTCCTCGCCCCGTTCTTCGGCGGCTTCCTGATCCTCTCCAGCGCCGTGAAGAGCAGCGCCGACATCGCCAAGCTCTCGGCGGCCGAGCAGGTCACCTACCGCGCCCATGAGGCGTCCACGGTGCAGGGCCCGTACATCGGCCTGGCCGTCGTGCTCGTGCTCCTCGCCATCGGCGTGTACCTGTTCAAGCTGCCCGCGCTGGAAGAAACCACCGAGAAGGCCGACGACAGCCACCACTCGCTGATGGATGCGTTGAAGACCCCGCACGTGTTCTTCGGCGTGCTCGGCATCTTCTTCTACGTCGGCGGCGAAGTGGCCATCGGCAGCTTCATGATCAACTACCTGCAGCTGCCGGAGATCGGCAACATGTCGGGCGAAGTGGCCGCGAGCCACGTGGCGTTCTACTGGGGCGGCGCGATGGTCGGCCGCTTCATCGGCTCGGCCTTGCTGGCCAAGTTCTCGCCGCGCAAGCTGCTTGCCGTCTTCGCCGTGATCAACATGCTGCTGGTCATCACCACCATGATGACGACGGGCACGCTGGCCGTTTACAGCATCGTGGCCATCGGCCTGTTCAACTCGATCATGTTCCCGACGATCTTCTCGCTGGGCATCGAGCGCATGGGTCCGCTGACCGGCAAGGCCTCGAGCCTGCTGATCATGGCCATCGTCGGCGGCGCGCTGATTCCCTGGTTCCAGGGCTTCATCGCCGATCGCATCGGCTTGCAGCACGCGTTCTTCATCCCGCTGATCTGCTATGCGTACATCGTGTTCTACGGCCTGAGCGGTTCGAAGGTCCGTAACGTTCCGGTTACCACGCGCTGATCGCTTCCTGATGACGGCCGGCCTCGTACGCCGGCCGTCTTTTTTTCAACCCTCGCCCCCAAGGACAGGCCGTACGCATGTCTTCCATCCTCTGCTTCGGCGAGGCGCTGATCGATTTCCACGCACAGCCCCAGGGCGGCGCCGGTCAGCCTCCCGCCTTTGTTCCGTTTGCCGGCGGTGCGCCGGCCAATGTCGCGGTCGCCGCGGCTCGCCTGGGCGGTCACGCCCGTTTTGCCGGCATGCTCGCGCGTGACATGTTCGGCGACTTCCTGCTGAAAAGCCTCACCGAGCTCGGCGTCGGTACCGACGACATCGCCCGCACCGACGAGGCACGCACCGCGCTCGCCTTCGTCGCGCACGACGACAAGGGCGACCGCAGCTTCAGCTTCTACCGTCCGCCCGCGGCGGACCTGCTGTTCCGTCCCGAGCACTTCCACACGAAGGCGTTCGACAACCTCGCCATCTTCCACGTCTGCTCGAACTCGCTCACCGAGGCCGCCATCGCGGCGACCACGGTCGAGGGCATGCGTCGCGCACGCGCGGCGGGCGCCCTGGTCAGTTTCGACATGAACCTGCGCCCGGCCCTGTGGCCCAAGGACGAAGCACCGCTGCCGCGCCTGTGGGAAACCCTGCACGAAGCGGATGTCATCAAGCTGAGCGCGGAAGAGTTCGCCTTCATCCACGCCGGTGCCGGCTCCGACGACGCCGTGCTCGAGCGCCTGTGGAAGGGCAAGGCCCGCCTGCTGCTGGTCACCGACGGTGCCGAGCCGATGCGCTGGTTCTCGCGTGACGCACGCGGCACGCTCGAGGGTTACCACGTGGAGGCCGTCGACACGACCGCCGCCGGTGACGCCTTCGTGGGTGGCCTGCTCTCCCGTCTCGCCGCCGAAGGCGTGACGCCGGAACACTTCGACGCGCTCATCGCCGACGAAGCCCGCCTGGTCGACCTGATCCGGTTCGCCGCCGCGTGCGGCGCGATCACAGCCACGCGCAAGGGCTCGTTCACCGCCATCCCCGACCAGGCCGAAGTCAAGGCCTTCATGGAGAAGCACGCATGACGACCGTTCCCCTTCCCGATTTCCATTCCGTCGATGTCCTGCGCGACCACGTTGCGAAGACCATGGCTTTCTACAAGCCGAACGAGGTCGATCCGGCCGGCGGTTTCTTCCAGTACTTCAAGGACGATGGCTCGGTCTACGACAAGACCCACCGCCACCTCGTCTCCAGCACACGTTTCGTCTTCAACCACGCCATGGCCTACCTCGAGTTCAAGAAGCCCGAGGACAAGGAACTCACCATGCACGGGTTGAAGTACCTGCGCGAAGTGCATCGCAACCCGGAGACCGGCGGTTACGCCTGGACGATCGCCGACGGCAAGCGCGACGACCAGATGAACCACTGCTACGGCCTGGCCTTCATGCTGCTGGCCTACACCTGCGGCGTGAAAGCCGGCTTCGATGAAGCCAGGGGCTGGCAGAACGAAATCTGGGACCTGCTCGAGAAGCGCTACTGGGAACCGGCCCACGGCCTGTATCGCGACGAGGCCGACAAGGACTGGAACTTCACCGGTTACCGCGGCCAGAACGCGAACATGCACATGACCGAAGCGATGATCGCCGCGTGGGAAGCCACGAAGGACGACCGTTACCTCGATCGTGCGCTGCTGCTGGCCGAGAACATGACCCAGCGCCAGGCCGGCCTGACCCCGCAGAAGCTCGTGTGGGAGCACTACCACAGCGACTGGACCATCGACTGGGAATACAACCTCGACAATCCCAAGCACCTGTTCCGCCCCTGGGGTTTCCAGCCCGGTCACCAGACCGAGTGGGCGAAGCTGCTGATGATGCTCGAGCGTTACACCAAGGGCACGGCGCGGCATAAGGCGTGGCTCGTTCCCACGGCGAAGCACCTCTTCGACGAGGCGCTCGACAAGGCCTGGGACAAGGAATACGGCGGCATCGCCTATGGCTTCTCGCCGGAAGGCGACGTGTGCGACGACGACAAGTACTTCTGGGTACAGGCCGAATCGCTCGGCGCAGCGCAGCTGCTTTTCGAAACCACCGGCGAACCGAAGTACGACGAGTGGTACGAGAAGATCTGGGCGTACAGCTGGGAACACTTCGTCGACCACAAGTACGGCGCGTGGTATCGCATCCTCAAGCGCAACAACGAGAAGTACGACGACGAGAAGAGCCCCGCCGGCAAGACCGACTATCACACGATGGGCGCTTGCTACGAAGTGATGGCCTCGCTGCGTCGCATGCAGGCGAAGTAAGACCTCTGCACGGCGCCTTGCGACATCGTTCGCAAGGCGCCGTTTGACCGCAACGGTATGGCGTCAGTTACCTACCGTGAAGGTGCACGTGCCCGCCTTGGATTCCTCGCAGACACGGCCCTCGTTCGAACCGATTTTTACCGTGGACCATGCGGCATCATTCACGGGCTTGAACGGCTTCGTGCTGAGCGCGACCATCCGCACATCCGTTTCGGCATCGGCGACGTAATCGCACATGATCCGGCCGTTGCCGTTGTCGATGGTCACCTCGACCAGTTTCAGCCCGGAAATATCGTCGGTGACTTTGGCACGGTAGTCCTGGCCTTCCCACTTCAGGTCGCCTTCGACCGTATATTCGGTCCCTTCATTCCCGGCATCGGACGGGACGAACTTGGTGACAGCGGGGCAAGCCACGTTGGCCGCCGCAGCCTGTCCCACGCAACCCAGCCACGCCACGATGGCGATCGACAGGCACTGATTCCTCGTCATGCTCATTGCAAGTTCCTTTTGAATTCGCGAGCCCGCAGGTCGGACCCATCCGTAGGGTGCGCGGGCGCCCGGCGTCAGGCAATCAGGGGCAAATGACGGTTATTTCCGCTCAGCCAAGCACATGCGACGGCGCATGCCGTTTACGCGTCGTGCTCGTCATCCCCTCATGAGGGCAGCGATTGTTTCAGCGACGCGATGCCATCCCACGGATCCGCATCCAGCGACTTCGCCCGCTTCAGCGCCTTTTTCAGGTCGAACGCGGCGCCGCTTTTCAGCCTGGCGATCTCGTCCCAGCTCACTGGCATGGCGACAGGTGCGCCGGCTCGTGCGCGTAACGACCAGCCCGTGACGCTTGTCGCGCCACGCGTATTGCGCAACCAGTCGATGAAGATCAGGCCTTCCCGCTTCGCCTTGCTGGCCTCGGCGATGTAGAGCTTCGGTTTGCTGGTGACCATCGCGTCCGCGAAGGCTTCGCAGAAGGTCTTCACCACGCTCCACGACGGGCCTCGGCGAAAGGGCGCGACGATGTGCAGGCCCTTGCCTCCCGACGTACGGACGAAGCTCTCCAGCTTCGCCTCGGCAAGGCGATCGCGGATCTCGCGAGCCGCTGCCACGATGGCTTTCCATTCGACGCCCTTCGACGGATCGAGATCGAAGATCAGGCGATCCGGCTGGTCCGGGTTGTCGACGCGGGCGCCCCACGGGTGGAACTCCAGGGTGTTCATCTGCACGAGCTCAAGCACGCCGGTCACGTCGTCGACATAGATGTAGTGCGCTTCGCCTCCGTCTTTTTCCTCCAGCGCGACCGCCTTCACGTCATCGCCGAGGCCGTCCGCGTGATGCTTCTGGAAGAAGCACGGGCCTGAAGCGCCCTGCGGGCAACGCACGACGGAGAGCGGGCGCTTGCCCAGCTCGGGCAACATCCACGGCGAGACGGCTTCGTAGTACGACGCCACTTCGCCTTTGGTCGGACCGCCGTCGCCGAAGACCTCGCGCTCAGGATGCGTGATGGCGACGCCGCCCACCGTAAGTGCCGCCATGGCTCAGCTCGCCTTACGCCGTGCGGGTGCCTTGCGCGCGGCGGTTTTCTTCGCAGCCGTCTTCTTGGCGGCGGTTTTCTTCACCGGTGCCTTCTTGGCCGCGGCCTTGCGCGCGGTGGTCGTCTTCGCGGCCGGCGTTCGCGTCTTCGCGCCAATGCTCTTCTTCAACAGCGCCATGAAGTCGACCACGTTCGTCGTGGCGTTCTCAGGCGTGTGCGCCTCCTCTTCCACGGTCGCCGTGACACCCTTGCTCTTCAGGCGCTTCTCGATCGCGCTGCGGAGTTTCTCGCGGAACTCATCGCGATAATCCTCCGGCTTCCACTTGCCGGACATCGACTCGATGAGGTCCTTCGCCATCTCCATCTCGCGCGCGGAGATGCGGTATTCGCTGGTGGCCTTGCCCGGGAGTTCGTAGTCGCTGGCATCGACGACTTCGGACTGGTAGCGAAGGATGTTCATCACCAGGGCATCGTCATGCGGCATGACGGCGGCCAGGTATTCCCGCGTGCGGATGACGACGCGCGCGATGCCAACCTTGCCGGTCTTCTTCAGCGTCTCGCGCAGCAGCACGTAGCCCTTCTCGGCTTTCTTCGCCGGAAGCAGGACATAAGGTTTTTCGTAATAGGCCGGGGCGATGTCCTCGCCATCGACGAAGCTGTCGATCTCCACCGTCTCGTGCGAGTCGCTAGCGGCGTTGCGGATGTCCTCTTCCTCGAGGACCACGTAGTTGCCCTTCTGGTATTCGAAGGCCTTCACGATTTCCTTCCAGGGAACTTCCTCGCCCGTATCCGCATTCACCCGCTCGTAGCGCACGGGCGTGTTGTCGCGCTGGTCCAGCATGCGGAAATGGAGATCGTTGCGCCGCTCACCCGACATGAGCCGGATGGGCACATTGAGCAGACCGAACGAGAGCGTTCCGGTCCAGATGGGGCGTGCCATGGCGGCGATCCTCTGAAACAGGGGGACATAGAGGATCGCGCCGCGGGTGTGCAGGGATTGCAAAAAAACAGCGGCGAGGACGAAGAGCCATCGCCACGACCCGAAATGTAGGAGCCGCTTCAGCGGCGATCCCCCACCATTGGAACAAAGTGTGGGAGCCGCTTCAGCGGCGATCCCGCGCCAGCGAAACAAGTGTGGGAGCCGCTTCAGCGGCGATCCCGCGCCAGCGGGCAAGGGTCGGCTAGCACCCATCGCCGCTGAAGCGGCTCCCACACACACCCGCTTTCGTCCGAAGCGGCTCTTCAGGGCTTACTTACCGCCTTCCACCACCGGCAGTTCGATGGCGCTTGCCGTGCCCGGGGCGTGCCATACCTGCTGCGTCGCCTTCTGGTAGTCCGACGGCTTGGCGAAGAAGATGTTCGGCACGAAGGTCTGCGGGTTGCGGTCGTACAGCGGGAACCACGACGACTGCACCTGCACCATCACCCGATGGCCCGGGAGGAAGGTGTGGTTCACCGTCGGCAGGCCGAAGCGGTACTCCAGCGGGGTGTTCGGCGTGATGGCCTTCGGTTCGGCGAAGCTCTCCCGGTAGCGGCCACGGAAGATATCCATGGACACCGAGAGCTCGTAACCACCCATCGTGGGCGCACTGGCGTCCGTTTCCGGGTAGACGTCGATGAGTTTCACGACCCAGTCGCTGTCCGTTCCGCTGGTGGACGCATAGAGGTTCACCTGGGGCGCACCGGCGACCCGCAGCGGGGCGGTCAGGGGCTCGGTCACGTAGGTCAGCACGTCTGGACGGCCATCGACGAAGCGCTGGTCGTGCACCAGCCACGTGGTCCACGACTGGCGGTCGCCGAAATGCACTGGGCGCGGCACATACGGCACCGGCTTCGCCGGGTCCGAGACGTACTCGTCAAACTTGGCCGATGCCGACGCAGGTGCTTCAAACGACAACTTACCGTTGGCATTTAGGTACAGGGGCTTGGTCCCCTTGGCCTGCGGCCAGGACTTGAAGCGATCCCAGTGGTTCTCGCCCGTGTTGTAAATCAGCACGGGCGGGGTGTTCGCCTTGGGCGCGCCATCGACCAGGTACTGGTTGAAGAACGGCAGCAGGACATCGCGGCGGAACTGGAGGGCGGTGTCGCCGTCCCAGTTCAGCGCACCCAGCGACGACGCGTCGTAGTTCACCTGGCTGTGCCGCCACGGGCCCATCACCAGGTAGTTCTTGTCGTTGCCCTTGTCCTTCGGCTCCACCGCCTCGTAGCTATGGATGGCGCCCCACATGTCTTCCTGGTCCCAGAGACCCTGCAGCCACATGGTGGGCACCTTCAACGGCTGCCTGCCCATTTCCTTGTCCAGCGCCTGACCCTGCCAGTACGCGTCGTAGGCCGGGTGCTCGCTGAGCTTCCGCCAGTACGGCAGCTGGTCGAGGCCGGCCGCACGCGCATAGTCGCCGGCGGAACCCGCGGTGAGGAAGTTGGTGTAGTCGTCGTAGCCGGCGCGGGTGATGGTCGCGCCCTTGCCACGCTTGGCGTTCTGGCCGGTGATGTAGTCGAAGTTGGTCTGGCGGTAGGCGCCGTAGTGGAACCAGTCGTCACCCATCCAGCCGTCGACCATCGGGCTTTCCGGTGCGGCCACCTTGAGTGCCGGGTGCGGGTTGACCAGGGCCATGACCACGGTGAAGCCTTCGTACGACGAACCGATCATGCCGACCTTGCCGTTCGACTCGGGCAGGTTCTTGGTCAGCCAGTCGATCGTGTCGTAGGCGTCGGTGGAGTGGTCGACCTCGGACGAGTTCAACGGCCCGCGCAGGGGACGCGTCATGACGTAGTCGCCCTCGGAGCCGTACTTGCCACGGATGTCCTGGAACACGCGGATATAGCCCGCGTCGACGAAGACCTCGTCGCCCAGGGGCAACAGGTCGCGCATCGTCTGGGCGTCCGCGCGCGCGGCGCGGCCGTCGGCGTTATAGGGCGTGCGCGTGAGCAGGATCGGCGCATGCTTCGCGTTTTTCGGAATGACGATGACGGTATGCAGCTTCACGCCATCGCGCATCGGGATCTCGACGACGCGCTTGATGTAATCGTTGGCGGTGGTCGGTGCTTCGAACTTCGCGGGGATATCCGGCGTCATCGGCGCGGTCTGCGCGACGACGAAGGAGGACGCGATAGCCAGGGACAGCGCGAGCATGGGCAACAGCAACGGACGACGTGGCATGGGCCTTTCCTGTGGCAGTGGGACGAAGGAATCGCCCTAGCCTGCCCCAATCTGAACGGAAGGGCTACAGGACGACCGGCATGGGGTCACCACCCTATGTCATGGCACAACGCATGCTTAGCCAAAAAAAACGCCGCTGCACGAGGCAGCGGCGTTTTCTTTCCGTCGTAAGACCATCCCCATGAAGGGAATGGTCTCCGCGATGGCGGCTTACTGACCCGAAGCGGTCGAAGCCGGAGCCGGAGCGGCGGTGCCAGCGGCAGCCGGAGCAGCGGTGCTGGCGGCCGGCGGGGTGGCGTCAGCCGGAGCGGCGGCCGGAGCGGCCTCCGGAGCAGCAGCGGCGGTCGAAGCGGCCGGCGGCGTAGCGGTCGACGAGGTGTCTTCGGACTTGTTGCAGCCCGACAGCATGGCGGCGGCAACGAAAGCCAGGGCAGTGATCGAAATAACCTTCATGATTTTGGGCTCCTCATTTGTTATGTATTGGGCAAGCGCAGCGGAGCATACCGCCGAAACGACGGTCCTACCACGGCAATCGCCGCACTTTCAGACAAAAAACGTGCATCCCGGGCGTACCCGTCCCTAAAGACGGACCTGCATAGGGTGCAACGGCAATTATGAAGCGTGGATGTCCGGCGGCGCAGCGCAGACGGCGTTCGCAGACATTTTCAGAATAATCGCGTTACGCCACTCGAAGCCAGTCCCTACCCTGTCACCTGGAAGTTGCCGTTGGGTATCCCCGCCCAACCGCCAGACAAGGAGCGACTGCTTTGAACACACCCCACCCCCTGGCCAAACGATACCTTGCCGCCATGGCCGCGGCCGCTTTCGCACGCACGGCAGCGGCCGACCCTCCGCTCATCGCCGACGGATCCCCTCTCACCATCGCGCCCGGCACCTACGAAACCACGGGCGACTCCGAGTACGGCCTGGTCGCCGTCAATGGCGGCAAAGCCAAGGGCCGCGACGTCTACATCGCCACCGCCGGCAAAGACGCCTACGCCATCCATATCTCCTCCCCCGCAAGCGCGGCGACACTAATCGGCGGTGGCCTGCATACCCTCGGCGTCGGTGCGCACGGCCTCGCCGTACGCGCCACGCGGGGCACCGCCGCCACCCTCACCGACATCGACATCCTCACCGAGGGGGCCAGCGCCGTCGGCGCCAGCTTTGCGCTCGATGGCGCCCACGGCCAGTTCCGGGGCGGCCACGTCGAAACCCTGGGTTACGCCGCCCTCGGCATCGAGGGCGACGAGGGCGGACAGTTCTCCCTCGAGGGCACCACGGTCGTCACCCGGGGCAAGGCAGCCTCGGGCCTCGTGGCCAGCGGTAACGGTTCGTCGCTCGAAGCCATCGACGCCAGCGTCGAGACACTTGGCGACCAGAGCCACGGTATCTACATCGATGGTCGCGCCACCGCCACGGTCACGGCCACCACCATCGTTACCGCAGGCGCCGATGCGTATGGCCTGAATGCGAACGTGGGCAGCGGTATCACCACCGTCTCGAAGAGCGCCTTCCAGACCAGCGGCAACAACGCCGTGGGCGTCATGGTCCACGATGGCGCCAGGGTCGCCATCCGCGACACGACCATCGAAACCTCGGGCCTCAGTGCTGCGGGCGTGGACGACCGCGCCGCGTCGTTGGGTCTCCAGGGCACCAAGGTCATCACCCATGGGAAGTCGTCCCACGGCGTCATCGCCAAAGGCGGCGATTACACGGGCAAGGTTCCGCGTATAGACATCCGGACGTCGATCGTCACCACCGAAGGTGCGTACGCCTATGGGGTGGCCGCGAGCAAGGGCGGTCAGGTGGAGGTGTCCGACTCCGACATCCGAACCAGCGGCGCCAATGCCCACGGTCTGTGGACCGACAACGGTGAAGTCATCGCGACCAACAGCACCGTCGATGTCGGCGGCAAAGGAGCCTACGGCGCCATCGTGTCCGGAGGCGCCACGCTGGAAGTCGACGGCGGCAGGATCGTCAGCCGGCAAGGCGCCGCCCTGGGCCTGGACAACCCCGATCTCGTCCGCATCGGGGGTGGTGCCATGCTCAGTGGTGGCAACGGCTCCTTTGCGGAGGTCGATCCCACGTCCAGCCAGGCGTTCACCGTCGTGCTGGACGAAGCGTCAGTCGCCATCGGCGATATCCGCCTCTCCGACGAACCGGGCACCCCGCCTCCGGACGAGACGAAGCTCTCGCTAGATATCAGGAACGGCGCCACATGGTCCGGCTCCTCCTCGATCGTGCGACATCTTTCCGTAGAAAGCGGTGGCACGTGGATGGTCACCGGCGATAGCCGGATTGGCAGCCTTCGTAACGACCATGGCATCGTCGTGTTTTCGCCAGCCGTGGCCGGCGCCTTCGGCCACCTCACTATCGCAGGTGACTACGAAGGCAAGGAGGGGCTGTTCCGCATGCGCGGCCGCCTCGGCGACGACACCTCGCCCGCCGATCTCATCCACGTCATGGGTAACACTTCGGGGCTGACGCGCCTCGCGGTCGATTCGCTCGATGGCGAGGGCGCCAATACGAACGAAGGCATTCCACTGGTCCGTGTCGACGGCCGTTCCGACGGCGCGTTCGAACTTGCCGGCCGCGCTGTCGCGGGTGCTCACGAGTACTTCCTGCACAAGGGTTCCGTGAGCCAGCCGGACGATGGCGACTGGTACCTTCGCGCATACGTGCCGGAGCCGGATCCGGAACCGGAGGTAGAGCCGGAGACGGGCGGCGGTACGGATGAGCCGGTCGACCCGGTCCCGCCACCGCGCATCTATCTGCTGCGTCCTGAAGTGGGTGCCTACCGTGCGAACCAGACCGCCGCCCTCGACATGTTCCAGGGCGGCCCTGGCGCCGGCGAAGACGACGAGCGCGATGACACCCACCACGCCGTATGGGCGAGGTTCGAGCGACGGCACACCACGTTCGACCTGCGCGACCAGATCACCACGACCACGTCCACGAATGAACTCACCCTGGGCTCGGACCTGTTCCGCGGTGGTGATGCCGTCGAGTCCCACGTTGGCGTCATGGCCGCCGTCGGCCAGTCGGATACGCGCGGACGGTCGCTACTCACGCGCTATTCCGCGAAAGGACGTGTGCGTGGTGCGGCCGGTGGCATCTATGCCGGTCTCCGCACGGACAAGGGCAGCTACGTCCGTGGCTGGACGCAGTACGCGCACTTCAGCCAGTACGTGGAAGGCGATGCGTTGCGGCGCGAGCGCTACGGTAGCGGCACGCTCAGCACGAGTATCGAAGCCGGTCACCGCTGGCGTACCCGGCTGGGACCCGAGGCGGACGGCTACATCGAACCGCAGGCGCAGATCATTGCCTCACGGTTGCGCGGTGGTACGCAGACGGAAGCGAACGGCACCCGTGTCGCCCCCGCGCATACGCGCAGTGTCACCGCTCGCGTCGGCACGCGCGCCGCGGCACGCTGGCAAACGCCGAACGGCCATGTGGCGTCCCCTTATGTCGCTACCAGCTGGATTCGCCGGCTCGGAAGGTTGGATGCGACACAGGTGGGCGACGACGCCTTCTCGGGCGGCGTTCCGCGTAACAGCTACGCGCTGAAGCTCGGTGTCGCCTTCCTTCGCAAGAGTGGCTGGCGGCTCTGGGGCGATGTGGAAACGCGCTTCGGCGCACGCAACTATCGACGCGTGGCAGGCAGGTTGGGCATTCGTAAAGCGTGGTGAAGCAAGGTGGACCGCCCCAGGCGGTCCTACCTTCCGCGAATACTTACCCGGCGAGCTCCGCCGACTCCGGCCGAGCCCGCTTCGCCGTCACCGTGCTACCGATCGACGCCAGCACGATGAAACCGATGGCCATCCACTGGAACGACGTGAGGTGCTCGCTGAGGAGCAGCATCGCCAGCAACGATGCTACCGCGGGTTCCAGGCTCACCATGATGCCGAAGGTTTCGCTCGGCAGCCGCTTCAGCGCCATCATTTCCAGCGACATGGGGATGGCGCTGGACACGATGGCCACGCCGAGACCGGCGGCAAGAATGCCGGGGTCCAGCAGGCTCGCTCCCGCGTGCGCGACACCGTATGGCACGACGACCAGGCTGGCGGCGACGAGACCCAGCGATACGGAGTGGCCCGCATGCAGGTGCCCCGCCTGCTTGCCGAACAGGATGTACAGCGCCCAGCACACGGCGGCCGCCAGCGCGAACATCACGCCTACCGGATCCAGCGCACTGCTATGCCCAAGCGGCAACAACATGGCCAGACCTGCGATAGCCGACGCCAGCCAGACGAAGTCGACCGGCCGGCGCGACGACCACATCGCCACCGCCAACGGACCGCTGAATTCGATGGCGACGGCAATGCCGAACGGAATCGTGCGCAACGCCATGTAGAACAGCAGGTTCATCACGCCGAGCGTAAGGCCATAGCGGATCACGAAGCCCGCATCGCGTCGGCTCAATGGCCACCGCCAGGGGCGCCAGAACAAAAGCAGCACCAATGCCGAGAACCCGACGCGCAGCGCGGACGTGCCCTCCGCACCGATGAGCGGGAAGAGCTTCTTCGCGAACGACGTGCCGATGCACAGTGAC
>DATNJP010000212.1:0-2841 GCA_035603855.1 Luteibacter sp.
CCGACGAAGCAGCGCTGCTTGCCAGTGCTGCCGATGCGCCGCCGCCACAGGGCGGACAGGCGAGCGCGGAGACCGCGCGCTGCGTGCTTGAACCCGGCAGGCTTTATCGCATTGATGTGCGCATGCGCTGGTCAGGCATTCTGAGTACTTACGATGAGACGGGCAAGAAGGTCGAGCTGGTCCGGAAGGAAGGGTTGCCCGAGATGGAAAGCGAACGTCACTATTGGTTCAGGACCGCAAAGCTCCGTCCTACCCCGTCGTCGCCCGTGGCATTGTCCACACTGAATTGGGCGAACTTCGTGCAGGTCCGCCGCGACCTGTTCGATCCGGACATGCTCCAGCGCTACCTGCGCGGATACGAGCCTGCGCAGAGTGAGCTGCATCGTTTCCAGGACGATCCGGTGCGTGCCCACTTCAGCGTCAGCCACGTCGATGCGTTGGCTTACGTGTATGGCTTCCAACTCCTGTGCGAGATCCGCCGCCTCGATGCGCCACTGCATGACGATGATCCCCAGATCCTCGGCGGCGTGAAGTGGACGGACAACCTGAAGCTGGTCAAGGACCCCGGCGAAGTCACGATCGCCCAGGCCTATCTCGACTCGCCTTGCAAGATGCCTTTGCCAGGCGTCATGGTCGAAGCGTCACCGGTGCTTTTGGCACAGTGCTGGTACGAAGTGCGCGTGCTCGCGAAGTCCCTCGACCCGGACAAGGTGAAGGACGGCCGTCTGGCCGGCGTCACCTTCCGAACGTCGAGGTGGGCGAATGGGCGCGACATGCTTGATGGTATGGGATTCCACGATGTGGGCCTGGACTTCCTGCGGCCAGATGGGGACATCGATATCAGTGGGCGTACATGGCCCGCTGGCGCGGTGTTGGGAGATGACGCCATGTTCGAGGCCGCTCTCATCGCGCTGGGTATGGAGGGGTGGCCGCCTGCCGTCACGCCGCGGACCAGCGTGCTTTGGACCCATACCGGGAGCGATTGGCGATGCGCGGGGCTCTTGGTCGAGTCGCCCGAGCCCATCCACCGGCCCGGGCGATTCGAGATCGGTGGACTTTCGTCGCGCATGGGCAGGGCGGTCCGTCCGTTCGAGATCGTGCGTTGGGACCGAAGCGGGTCGCGCTTGTTGTTCCTTACAGCCAACGCAGTGATTCCGGTGAGCACTCGCGGACCGGTGTTCGGTCGTCCCGTGCCGCCTCTGTTCCAGCTCGATGCGTTCGACCACCCGTTCATCGGGCCGCCGGCTCCTCGCATGGGGTACCTGCGCATGCCGGGGCGTCCCGCCTTTGCCGAGGAGGCGCCATGAGCACGTTCTTCGCCGAGCCATCGACGCTCTGTGCTTATTGCGCCGCGGATCCGGGTGGCGATTTCCTGGCCAAGGGAACACACCTGCGCGTGTTGCCTTCGCGCATGCTTGGCTTGCCGCTGATGCCCTTCGTCGCCATGCCGGTCAACGTCCTGGACATCCGGGAAAAGCTGTTCGTCTGGGGAGACGATCCGGTCCCGGAAATGGGCGCGGATCTCGATGCGGCTGGCGGCGAAGTCACCGGTTACCTTCCGAAGCCATTGTCAGGCGGGCGTCGGGTGATCGGGGTAGAAGTCGTCTTCGTGTCCGGGGGTTCAGGCAGCGTCGCCGTCATCGACACCACGGACGATCGGCTCATCACACGGCGCTCGACCGCGCCGTACAGGGTGGGGGCACCTTGCATCGAGCGTGTTCGCGTACGCGGCCGCGGGATATTCACGTTGATCGCCTACGTAGTGCAGCCGGAGGCTCTGGCGCATGCGTTGCTGGGAGCGAGAGCGTATCCGCAACGGTTTGGCTTGCCGTTGGAAGGTCGGTATCCGTGGTATGTCGCGGGCGAAGGCGAAGCCGCGGCCTGGGAGCGCGTGGCCGGCGGCGGGCCGCTGACGCTGACACGCGCCGACCTGCCTGATGGCCCTTTTCCTGAACTTTCAGATCCCCTGGCCGTTGAGCGCTCACGTGTCCTCGCCTTCAGCGGCGACCTGACTGCGGACGCGAAGCTATTGGTGGGCGACGAACGCGTTCCTCCATCGCATGTCGTCGCCGTGACAACGATTCCCGCCCGGGTCATAGGCACGGCGCGTCAACCATGGCAGCGGCTGGTATCGAACATTCGTGACAACCTGCTGATGAAGTCGCTCGATCCGGGAGCAGGGCGCTACCTGGGATTGATGGCCTGGTTCAACGAACTGCCCGGAAATGCCCGAAGCGCATGGCTAACAGCGGGCGTGTTCGTGTGTCGCACCGGCGCCGATCCGGACGCACGGAGGGACGCGTTGCCGCTTCCGCCGCCGGACCCGCTCGAGGGCTCGCTGCTACGCCATTTCATCGACCTGTATCCTGAACTCGACGACATCGCGAGGCGAGCGGGAGAGGGGCAGCGCGAGGGATGGTGGCTCGGTGTGTGCGACGGCAAGCGCGATGCGTACCGCCTTCAGCTGCGCGTCTTCGCGACTGCGGCGCTGGCGGTGCCAACGCCCGACGCACCGGACGCGCCCGACGTCAGTCCCGGACACGCCGAATGGATCGCCGAAGCCAGTGTCGCGAGTGCGCGTTTCCGTCAGTCTTTCCTGGTCAGGTCCGCGCCGCTGTCGTGCCTCGTCGCCATGGGCCGCCTGCAAGGCCAGTGGGTGACCCGTCACGAGATCCAATCGCTCGACAGCGGTGCGAATCCCGCCGTGCGGGCAGCGCCGATGTTCCTCGCGTCGCGCAACGCATTGAGCGATGGCGCATCGAGTCTCATCAGCGATTCCGACATTTCGGTGGTCGGTGTACCGTGGCGGTATCGATTCGCGTTGGGTGACGTCTTCGGTCG
>DATNJP010000213.1:0-16488 GCA_035603855.1 Luteibacter sp.
ACCCGCCGCTTGCCCGACGACACCTGGCTCGAGCGCTTCACGGTCAGTGCCACGGGCCAGTTGGGCTTCCAGGGACAGAGCCCGCAGGCCGCGCGTCTCATCGATGCCTTGAAGGGCGCCCGCACGATCGGTGAACCCAGCTTCCAGGGCACCATCCAGGCCGATCCCACCTCAGGCAAGGAGCGCTTCTACATGCAGGCCAAGGCACTCGTGCCGAAGCCTGAGGCGACGCCGCCCAAGGCTGCCGTGGCGCCGGCGCCGTCAGCCACGACGGGCGGCGCCGCTCGCGCCGCGGCGGGTACGCCCGCCAGTTCGGCGACCATCGTTCCGGCGAAAACAGACAGCGCGGCCACGAAGCCCGCGGCGACGAATGGAAAGGAGGCCGCCCATGCGGATGAAACCCGCTGAATCCCGGATCGCCGCGATTCTCCTGCTCGTCGTAGCCGTCGCCATCGGTTACTTCGCGCTGGTGCATTGGTGGTTCGTATCCCCCCAACTCGCCATGGCTGACGAGATGGACGACCTGCGTGACACGCAACGACGGTATGCGGCGGCGATCGCCGAACGGCCGCAGCTGGAGAAGCGTCTCGCGTCGCTCGAACAGGGACAGACGCACAGCGACGCCTTCCTTCCCGGTGACGACACGAATGCCGCCGCCGCGGGGCTCATGCAGCGCATCGTCGATGTCGCCGCCGCGCATCGCGAAGACGGCGCCTGCGATGTCGTGCAGAAGATGCCCGTGCCCAGCCAGGAAAAGGCGGGCGACCCTTACCGCAAGGTCACCGTGAACATCAGCCTGCGTTGCCAGATGCAACCGATGACGGCGGTGCTCCACGACATCGAGGAAGAAACGCCTTATCTCTTCCTGGAAGACTTCAGCATCTATCGCAATCCCGTGGCGGCGCGTACCGGCGCCGCAGCACCGATGGAAGTGCAGTTCACCGTGTCCGGTTACATCCATGCCGCGCGCGCGGCAAAGGCGTCGTCATGAACGCGGCGGGTCAACGCCGCCTGACACCCATCCTTGCCGTCGCGACGGCGGCGCTCGCCGCGGTATGCGCCGCGATGGTGTTCGGCGTGGGTCGCAGCGTGACATGGGACGATGCGGTGCCGCCCGAGCCCTTGCCGGCGGCACGTGCGGTCGAGATGCCGCCCCCCTCGCCGCTGGCGCGATTCGCCGAGGTGTGGCAGCGCCCCCTGTTCATGGCCGATCGCAAACCGGTCGCCGCGGCCGACACCGACGATTCCTCGAGCAACATCGGCGATCTCGAACTGACGGGCATCATCATGACGCCTGGCCTGCGCATGGCCCTGCTTCGCGATCGTGGCAAGGACACCACGGTACGCGTGAAAGAAGGCACGGCGCTTGCCGACGGGCATTGGACGCTCGCTTCGCTCTCGCCGCGCAGCGCAGTGTTCGACAATGGTGGCGAGCACCGCGAACTCACCCTCAAGGTCGCCGCGCCCGAAGCGCTCACCAAGAATGCGCAGCGGCCGGGCATGCCGCCGGGCCAGGTTCCCGGCCAGCCGCCACAGCCGTCGCGCCCACAGCCCACGCCTTCGGGCAATGGCGTGCACGTGGAGCAGCAGCCGGCCCCGGGTATGACCGGCCCTTCGCTTCCGCATCCGGCGTCACCCGCCACGCGCGACACGCCACCCCGGCAAGACGACGATGCGCTTCAGCGCGCACGTATCGAGGCCTTGAAACAGGCCGTCCAGAAGCGCCGCATGGAACAACAGCAGCAGCGCCAGCAAGCAGTGGATTCGCAGTAGCGGGCGCACGACGCGCCCCCAGGGAAGGAGGAGCAACATCATGAAACGCAGCATTATCGGCGTGGCCGTGTTGACGGCCATGCTGACGGCGGCTTGCGCCCCGCATAAGGCCCGACGTGACGACGGTGCACTGGTACGCGAAGCCCTCGCCGGCCTCGACAAGCCCGTGCCCCGATCGCTTCCCTTGTCCCATGAACACGCCGGAGCCGACGCCGCAGGTACGGCCAATGGTGCCCCGGCCCACGAAATCAGCCATGGCAATGGGCGTTTCATCCGGCCCCAGTCACTGGCCGAACCACGGCCGCCGGCCAGCGGCCAGGGCTCGGTCACGCTCAACTTCGAGGACCAGCCCATCGAAGCCGTGGTGAAGGCGATCCTCGGCGACCTCTTCGATGCGAACTATTCCATCGCACCCGGCGTGCGCGGCTCCATTTCGTTCTCCACGGCGAAGCCCGTGCAGCGCGACGAGGCCTTGCCGATCCTCGAGACCCTGCTTTCGTGGACGGGCAATGCGCTGGTCCACGAACACGGCCGCTACAGCATCCTGCCTGCGGACCAGGCCGTTCAGGGCCGTCTCGTGCCGAGCCTCAAGGTCGCCAGGCCCACGGCGGGGATGAGTGCCCGGTTGTTCCCGCTGCATCACGTCTCGGCACCTGCGATGGCGAAGCTGCTGACGCCCTTCGTGACCAACGGCGCCATTCTCCTGGCCGATCCGGCGCGCAACGTGCTCGTCGTGGCGGGTACGCGCGATGAGTTGGCCAACTATGGCGAGACCATCGATACCTTCGATGTCGATTGGGTGGCTGGCATGTCGGTGGGCGTGTTCAGCCTCGAACACGCGACGGTGGGCGAACTGCTGCCTGCGCTCGATGCCGTGTTCGGGGAAAAGAGCGGCACCCCCATCGCCGGGCTTATTCGCTTCATTCCCATCGAACGAACCAACGCGGTCGTCGTTATCGCCACACGGGCGGGACACCTGGATCAGGTGGGAGAATGGATCGCACGCATCGACCGCGGCGGCGGCAACGAGCCCCGCCTGTTTGTTTACGACGTGCGTAACCTGCTGGCGTCGGATATCGCGCGCTACGTGACGAATGTGTTCGGTGGTTCGGTCTCGGCCGATACCGGTGGGCAGGTTTCCCCGGGGCTGACGCCGACATCGGTCGGTGATGACGTGGCGTCCGATGTGGACGACAAGAGCGGCGCGACCGCAAGCGCCGGAAAGGGCGAAGAGATGTCCGCGTTCTTCTCTCCTGCACAACCAGCGTCCCCGACCGCATCGGGCGGCGGCATGGGAGAGTCCGGCCTGCGGATCACCGCGATCGACGCGAACAACCAGTTGATGGTGCGAACGCGGCCGTCGCAATGGTCCGACATCCGCCAGGCCATCGAACGCCTGGATGCGGTACCCCTTCAGGTCCAGATAGAAACGCGCATCCTGGAGGTCGTGCTGCGCGATTCGTTCCGCTTTGGCGTGCAGTGGTACCTGGAAGGACTCGCCGGCGGCAACGGCGGCGTGTCCCAGCCCGGCAACAAGCAGCAATGGATGCTCGGCGGTGCATCGGCCGCGGCGAGACCTTCCGACACGCTCTATTACTCGTTCATCAACAAGGACGTGCAGATAGCCTTGCGTGCCATGGAGCGCGACTCGAACACGAAGATCCTTTCCGCGCCGTCGCTCGTGGTCGTGAACAATCGCAAGGCACGCATCCAGGTGGGTGACCAGATTCCCGTGACGCAGACCTACGTCAATACGTCCCTGGGCGGTAATGGCCAGGTGGCGCAGGTGGAGTACAAGGACACCGGTGTCATTCTCGATGTCCGTCCCCGGGTCAATCCGGGTGGCCTCGTCTATCTCGACGTGGCGCAGGAAGTCAGCAGCGCGGACACCGACAGTGTCGCCACCGGCAATGCGTCCATCGCCAAGCGCAAGCTGACAACGCAGGTCGCGGTGCAAAGCGGGCAGACGGTGCTGCTGGGCGGGCTCATCCGCCAGAGCGACCGGCACTCGAGAAACGGTGTTCCCTTCCTTTCCCGGATTCCCGTCATCGGGGCCCTCTTCGGCGAGCGCGCGGACGATACGTCGCGCACTGAACTCGTCGTGCTCATCACGCCGAAGGTCATCAGTAGCGGGGAAGACGCCAAACGCGTCTCGGATGAATATCGCCGGGCCTTCCGCTCGCTACGTCCGTTCGAGGCCGCCGCGGCGGACGGGACGCCGCCCGAGAAGAAGACGGAGGAAACGACGGAGGGGTGAGCCCGGCGGGCGGGGATGCGCCGGCTTGCGTAACATAGCCGGCGCATGAACCCTGTCTTCCCCATTTCCCCACTGCTTCCCGAGATCGTCGCGTCGCTCGCGGAGCGTCCGCGTCTGGTCCTGGAGGCACCGCCCGGCGCCGGCAAGACCACGCAGGTGCCATTGGCCCTGCTTCACTCACCGTGGCTGGCGGGTGGCCGCATCGTCATGCTCGAACCGAGGCGTATCGCGGCGCGGGCGGCGGCGTCGTTCATGGCGGCGCAGCTCGGTGAAGACGTGGGCGAGACGGTGGGTTATCGCATTCGCTTTGAATCCCGCGTCGGACCGCGCACGCGCATCGAGGTCGTGACCGAAGGCATCCTGGGACGAATGATCCAGGACGATCCCACGCTCGATGGCGTGGGGGCGATCCTGTTCGACGAGTTTCATGAACGTCATCTCGCCGGCGACCTTGGCGCATCGCTCGCGCTGGACGTACAGGCCAGCGTGCGCCCGGATCTTCGCCTCGTGGTGATGTCGGCCACGCTCGATGGCGAACGCATCGCGCAATGGCTCGATGCGCCGCGCCTCAGCAGTCCGGGGCGAAGTTTTCCTGTTCGTGTCGAATATCCGCCGGCGCGGGCACAGGAATCGGTGGAACAACATCTCGCCCGTACCGTGTCGCAGGCGTTGCGTGAAACCGATGGCGACGTGCTTGCCTTCCTGCCCGGACGTCGCGAGATCGAACGCGCACGCGGCATGCTCGAGCGCCAGGTCGATGCCGCGGAAATCGTCGTACTGCACGGCGAACTCTCCCTTGCCGAACAGCAGCTGGCCCTCGCGCCGGCCGATCCGGGGACACGCCGCGTGGTCCTCGCGACCAATGTGGCGGAATCCAGCGTCACCTTGCCGGGTATTCGTGCGGTCGTGGATTCGGGACTGGCGCGCGAACCACGCTTCGATCCGCCTTCCGGTTTCGCCCGGCTGGAGACGGTCACCATTTCGCAGGCGTCCGCCGACCAGCGGGCGGGTCGCGCAGGTCGCGTCGCCGAAGGCATCGCCTACCGCTTGTGGCCGCAGAGCCGCCGTCTCGATCCCTCGCGCAGCGCCGAGATCGAACACACCGAACTATCCGGACTCGCGCTGGAACTGGCCGGATGGGGAAGCGACGATCTGCCCTGGCTCGATGCGCCTCCCGCGGGTGCCATGAGCCAGGCGCGCGACCTGCTTCGCCGCCTGGGTGCGCTCGATGAGGGCTCGAAGATCACCGCACTGGGCCGGCAGATGCTGGCGCTTGGCGCGGCACCGCGACTCGCCGCCGCCGCACGTCGCGCGCCAGCGGAACGGCGGGCGCTCGCCGCCGACCTGCTCGCGCTCGTGGAAGCGCGCTCACCCTTGCGTGGTGAGCAGGGTCGTACCGATGACTTCCGTCAGCGGGTGGCCGCCTTGCACCTGTGGCGTGATGGCGGTGCCCGCGCCGCCCGCGCCGGCTCGGCGGATGTCGGCGCTCTCGCGGCGATCGACAAGGTGTCGGCCGGCTGGCGCCGGCGACTTGAGGCGCGCACGGCCGCGAGTGGCGTTCCCGACGCACATACCGTGGGCGATCTTCTCGTCCACGCCTTCCCCGATCGCGTGGCCCGGCGCGATGATACGCAGCCGTCGCGCTACCAGTTGTCGAACGGGCGTGGTGCCAGACTGCATGAAGCCAGCGCCTTGCATGGCGAACCCTGGCTCGTGGTTCTCGACCTGCGCCTCGATGCTCGCGACAGTCTCATCTTCGCGGCCGCGCCCTTCGACCCCGACGTACTCGAGCGCGACCATGCCGAACGGTTCGTCACCGAGCGCGTCCTCCGCTGGGATGACGAACGCCAGATCGCCGAAGGCTTCGAAGAGCGTCGGTTCGACGCGCTGCTCATTTCCCGCAAACCCGTACCTGTTCGCAGCGAAGACGCATTGCCCGCGCTGCTCGCGGCGATCCGCGCGCGCGGCATCGTCGCCTTGCCATGGAGCGAGCATGCGTCACGTCTGCGCTCCCGTATCGGTGCCCTCCGCGCATGGCGTCCCGAACTGGGCCTGCCCGATGTCGGCGACGACGCATTGCTGGGCACGCTGGACCGATGGCTGTCGCCATACCTTTCGGGCAAGCGACGTCTTGACGCCCTGCAAGCGTCGGAACTGTCCGAGGCCTTGTCGGCGATGCTCGATTTCGACCAGCGCCGCGCACTCGATGCGCATGCGCCGGAGGAACTGAAGGTGCCCAGCGGCATGATGCGTCGCCTGGAATACGGTGCACGCGATGACGAACCCGGCGCACCTCCGGTACTCGCCGTGAAGTTGCAGGAGCTGTTCGGACTGGCCGACACGCCGCGCGTGGGAGACGGGCGTGTCCCCGTCATGCTGCACCTGTTGTCGCCGGCGGGGCGCCCGATCCAGGTGACCCAGGATCTCGCGGGATTCTGGAACCGGACTTACCCGGAAGTGAAAAAAGAACTGAAGGGCCGCTATCCGAAGCATCCCTGGCCGGAAGATCCCTGGACGGCCACCGCCACCCATAGGGCCAAACCGCGCGGTACGTAGCGCCGTCCCGCTTACAACCCTATCGGTTCATCACCCACGAGGGTGCCCGTGGCACGCGTCGCGTGGGACGGGCATTGCCTTCTGTATGGGCGGCCGTCGCTCGCGTCCAATGTCGTGTCCTGCCACGACATCGATGCAAGGACCGAATGACACATCACACCGGTTTCCTGATGTTCGCCCTACTGACGGGCGGCGCCGCGGCGTCAGCTACCGCAACCACGCGCCCCGTGGATCCTATCGCCGCTCTCATCCGCGAATACGCGCGCGCGGGTGCGAGCGAGGAATACTTCCTGCGGGACAGCGACCAGGTCTACAGGCACTACGTGCTCACCAATCCCGATTCGCCCTACTCGGACGAAGCCATACGGGCGCTTCCCGAACCGGACGAGCCCACACGGCGAGCGATGGCGGCCGCATCGACCCCCGACCACCCCGTCAGCCAGCGCGACCTCCACGAGATGAAAGTCTGGGACCTTGGCCTGAAGAAGGCGCGCTTTGGCTACGACATCCACTGGCTGTCCGACGAGTTCCGGCACCTTACCGGCGCAACGGGCGCCATGAAGGCGGGTGTCGAGCCGGACATCTACAAGAAGGCCCTCGCCCGGTTGGGAAGAACGTATCCCGCCATCGCCGCGAACTATGGACTGGCTGCCCAGATCCTTCGTTCGAAGCTGGCCTCCACGCCACGTCAGCAATGGAAAGAGCATGGCCTTCGCGAGGACGTGCTGGATCGGTTTCTTCAGGCGCGGGGCGCCGATGAGCTGTACGACTACGACCTTCACTACCTCATACAGCTTCTCGATGGGGCCATGGCGACGTGGGATGTCGGGCATCAGAGCACGTATGGCTTGCGCGAGCTGCCCGCGATATTCCGCGTGGGACGCCTGGCCGGGGCATTCCGTGACCGGCTTCCGTACGAACACCCGCCATGCCTTTCGCCGAGCGGGAAGTTCGATCCGGCGCATGCGGGGCAGGGCGGCGTCGACACGCGGCCTCTCTGTTTCGCCGACGCCACCGACCGTGCCGTCCATGGGTGGTACGTCGTGACACTGCGGGCCGAGCTGGCCGCGATTCGCAATGGCGGCACCGCTGCGATGCAGCGCGTGGCGGCACCGTTGCGATCGAGTCGCCAAGGATGGATCGGTATCCGTCGCGACGGCGTCATGAAGATGGCATCGCGCAAGGAAGTCGTGGAAGCGAAGATCGCGAACAAACTGCTGTTCGCCGGAGAACTGTCGTATCGCGATGCCTTCGAGGCGTCGCGGCATGCCCTACGTCTTAGCTGCAGCAAGGAGGAACTGTAATGAAGAAGAAATCACGGAACCGTGCGCTCCGCGTCGCCTTCCTCGCCGCGTGCCTGTGCAGCACGATGCCGTCGCGGGCGCAGACCCCGCCGATGGGCGGCGTTACCGAACTGGCCGTTGAGCATGACGAAGACCAGATGATGATGACCTGGCTTTGCGTCGCGCTGAACGACTACGCGAACGCGATGGCGAACTGGTTGCTGGACGCGTCACAGGAAAGCGGTGGGGTCTTGTCCCGGCAGGCGTTGGCTCGTTTCCAGACACAGTTGCGCAGGGCGACATTCGCCTATTTCGAGTACAGCTACGAGATCGAAGGCACGCGTTATAGCCGTATCTATCTTGCCGCGTCCGGACGTTCGTTCTCGACATATGTCGATCCACGTGCGACGGGACTGACTCCGCCCGCGAGGGCCGACGCGGAATACTTCCTGGCGGACGATGTCGTGCGGCACGCCACGGCAGGACCCAGCGAGAACTCCGATGTCACGGCGCAGCCGAACAGGCCCTCCATGCCCAACCGGAACAACGACGCGGAGATCAAGGCGTTGCAGTCGATCATGCGCGATATCGATGCCGGCATCGTCGTGCCCGGGGGAAGGCTTCTAGGCTTCGTGAGCAAGCAGCCATGCGATTCGTGCAGCGCGGCGCTGCGCCAGTTCGCTTTGGAAACCCGCTCGGACGTCCATATCAACTATGTCCATGGCGCCAACGAGGACGGCTTGCGTACACCGGTCTGGATGGCGCTTCGGCAGGCACGTGAGGCGATCATCGCCGATCTCGCGACGATGTTCACCGCACCTGTTTCAGCGGCACCCGCCTTCGTCGACCGTCCGCCGGACGACGAGGACACGTCGTCGTCCGTATGCAGCCGGCCTTCCTGATCCGGGTTACGTTGACGGTCGCCGGATAAAGCTCAGCCCAGGGGCCGCACGCGGAAATTGCGGCCCTTGATCTTGCCGGCGCGGAGACGTTCCAGGGCCTTGTTGGCGAGATCCCTGCGAATGGCCACATAAGCGCGGGTGGCAAAGACATCGATCTTGCCGATGTCTTTGCCATCGAGGCCCGCGTCACCCGTGAGGGCACCGAGAATATCGCCCGGGCGCATCTTGTCCTTGCGGCCACCGTCGATCACCAGGGTTTTCATCGGGGCGAGATTGAGTACCTTGCGCGCCTCGTTCGAGGGCTTCGCCGGATAACGCGGCAGCGGGGCGCCGAGGCGTTCTTCGATGACGCGCAGCTTGGGGAGTTCACGCGACCCCGCGAGCACGATGGCAAGCCCCTTCGCGCCTGCGCGGCCGGTGCGGCCGACGCGATGCGTGTGCGTATCCGGATCGTGGGCGACGTCGTAGCTGACGACGAGGGAGAGATCGGCGATATCCAGCCCGCGCGCCGCGACGTCCGTTGCCACCAGGACGGAGCAGCTGCGATTGGCGAAACGCACCAGGACCTCATCGCGGTCACGCTGGTCCAGGTCGCCGTGCAAGGCCAGTGCGGAGAAACCGCGGCGGTCCAGTTCGGCCACGACGACTTCGGTGTCCTTGCGCATGTTGCAGAACACGAGCGTGGCGTCGGGCTTTTCCTGCGTGAGGATGCGCGCCAGCACGTCGGGTTTCACGGCCGGTTCGACTTCGACCGCACGTTGCTCGATCGTCGCCTCGTCGTGGACCTCCTCCACGGTCACCGTCACCGGATCGCGCTGCACGCGTCCACTCACGGCGCGTATCTCGTCCGGATACGTCGCGGAGAAGAGCAGGGTCTGGTGGTGCTTCGAGATGCGCTTGACGATGTCGTCGATGGCTTCCTCGAAGCCCATGTCGAGCATGCGGTCGGCTTCGTCCAGCACCAGCATCTTGATGCCGCCACCATGGAGGCTGCCGCGCTTCAGGTGTTCCTGGACGCGACCAGGCGTTCCCACCACGATATGCGGATCGTGCTCCAGCGAGGCCAGCTGGGGTCCCAGCGGCATGCCACCGCACAGCGTGAGCAGCTTCACGTTGGGGATGTTCGTCGCCAGGCGACGTAGCGATTTGCTGACCTGGTCGGCCAGTTCGCGTGTTGGGCACAGGACGAGCGCCTGGAGCCGGATCTCCTCGGGATCGAGGTGCTGCAGCAGGCCCAGCCCGAACGCCGCGGTCTTGCCGCTGCCCGTGCGGGCCTGGGCGATGACGTCCCGGCCTTCGAGGATCGGCGGCAGGCTTTCGCGCTGGATCGGGGTCATCGCGCTATAGCCGAGGCCCTCCACGGCGGCAAGAAGGGCGGGTGCTAGCGGCATCTGCTGGAAGTCGTTCATCCGCCTATGATCGCACGCCTCCGAATCGGCATGTCCTCGGCATGCCGGTTTCGCGCGCGACGAGCCGGCCCGTTCAGCATCGCGGTGGGGGAAGCTCCCCGGCATCGGGATTCGGCGTGGGCGTGTCTTCCCCGGTTTCGATGCCATGGGGCCGGTGCATGGGGCCCAGGCGGAACGATCGCGGGCGCCATGGCATGCCTTTGAACGACCGGTCCAGCGACGATGGATTCAGGGCGCGCCTTACCTGTTGCTCGCGGGCATCCGCGAGCACGTCGCGGGCGAGGATCGGACGGTTGCTGAGGTTGTCCACGAGTTGCGGCCCCCGGAGTCTTGCTCTGCCGGAGGCGATGAGGGCTTCTCGCTCGGCACGCGGCAGGGTGCCGAACATCTGGGTGAGGTGGATGTCGATATCGTACGACTCGGCCAGGCCTTGCATGGTGTGCCGGCAGGAGCTGCAGGTGGATCCTCCGATGATGCCGCGAACGGTTCCACCGGAGGGCATGACCTTGTTCTTCAGGTCGTGCTCGATGGCTCGGAGCGCCTTGAACTCGGGATCGAGCGCGCGATCCGCGCCGTCGACGTAGAAGGGTTCCAGCACGGAAGGCTCCGGCGCCAGGATGCGCGCACGAAGGTTCGTGGTGTTGAAGCCCGAGTAGAGGGCGCTGTCTTCGGCGTCCATGGCCGCATAATCGATGGCCTCACCGCTTGCCGTGGGCGTTGCATCCTGCCAGTCCGCATCGAGCGGTGCAGCGGGACTGCCCGGCGTTCCCGCGGGCGTCGTGCCGCCGAAAGCCGCTTGCGCCATGGCGCTGAGTGGCCGGCCACCCAGTGCGTGATAGACGCGGATGTACGTTTCGCCGTTGACCACGAAGCGATATTCCACGCGTGCCACCTGCGCCTCTTTCAAGGCGGTCTCCAGCATCTCCCAGCGTATGGCGCGGTAGTCGTCCCTGTAGCGGTCGCTGATCAGCGTGCGCATCGCGTCCACGTAGTACTGGCTTGTGGATTCCAGAAGCGCCGCCGTGTTTCCTTCGTCCAGGCCGATGTTTCCGACGGTGACGGCACCCGCATGGCTGCGAGGCGCGGCAAGGAAGAGCAGTGACGTCAACAGCACGGTCTTGGTGACACGGCGCATGGGGTTCACTCCGGAATGCGACAGGAAAGGAGGTCCGCGCGTTCGGCGGCGAATTCGGCATCCGGGCTGGTGATGGCCTCCGCGGTGAGCAGGTCGTCGGCGATCACGGCTTCGACGATCTCCAGCATGCCGACGATGTCGACCAACGCGAGAATGGCGCCTGCGAAGCCCGCGAACCGGGCGAGGCCGCTTTCATGTTGAGGCGTGACGCGCCTGGCCTGGCGGCGATATTCGTCGAGGTACCAGCGATGCACGGCGCGGTCGGTGGCGGCGACAAAACACAGCGGCGGGTCGCTGCCGTCGGATCCGATGTAAGTCGCGACAGGAGTGGCATCGCGCTGGCACGGATACGCGGTCGTGTAGCCTTGCAGGTCACGGTATGCCGCCGCGACGCGCGCGATGCGGTAGGCGACGGGGAGGGCCCTCAGGCCGGTTGAGGCACGCTCACCGACCTTCCAGTGGAGCAGGCGGTGCTGCACGAGCGTCGAAAGGTAGTTGAGGTCGTACGCCGTCACTTCATCGATGTTGCGTGCGCGCATGGCGCGAGCGAAGACGTCCGGGTCGATGCTGAGTGTCGCGCGCCGGTCAGCGTCCGTTTCCTCCGCGAGCTGGCGCCTCAGTATCTGCAGGCCGACGGCGTAGGTCGCGCCTTTCGCGGAATGGCTGTAGCCCGTGAGGTCGAGCACATGCCAGAAGATGTCGGGGTCGATGTCCGCCTTGATCGCGCTCGCGGCGGCGAAATCGTCGCGATACCCGGACTTGATCGTTATGTCGACGCCCGGGCGCGCGCGTGTCATGCCCAGGTCCCAGCGCATGACTTCGAGTGCGTCGCTGGACGAAAGCGGCCCGCCGGGGATGCGATCGAGGGTTTCGGCCCAGTCCACCTCGTTCGTGAAGCCCGGCTCTTCGACCGGTTCGCTATAGGGTGACGCAGGCGTCGCCAGCATCTGCCGGACCAGCGTCGCATTGGAGTGTCCCAGCGCTTCGGAAGCGCCGAGCCGGGCCATGCGCTCGTGCTGCCATCGGGTGAGCACGTCCACGCCGGTGACGCGGGTAGCCGTCGCGCCGAGCGGGGCCGCGGCTAGCGCCGCGACCCCCAGCAGACGACACGTGTTCCTCCGCGACATCGCGGGGATGTCCGTCAATCGAGACATTTGTCGCCGCCCACTTCCCCTTTTTTCAGCTCGTTCTCGAGCGCTTCCACGGCGCGGAACCGTTCCGTCTTCCCTTCGCGTAGCCGGGTATGCGCATCCTTGCTCAGGGTTGCCTTGGCGTACGTCTTCCGCAGGTTCAGCAGCTCGGCGGAGCTGGCCTGGCTCCGTTGCAGAAGCGTGCGTCCGTCGGCTGCGCGGGGTACGGGAGACGGTTCGATCAACTCGTAGACGGTTCCGTCGGCATCGGCCAGCTTCGCGAACTGCTCAATGGCATGGCGGCACGACTCGCAGACGGTCTTGCTCACGTATCCGGTGATACGACCACCGCGCGGAACGATGTTCCGTTCGATATCCGCTTCGATCCGGCGCAACGTTTTCAACTCGGCATCCCATGCATGGATATCACGGCCACCGATGTCGATGGACTCCAGCGCGGACGACTCGGAGGGCAGCTTCGGTGCCCGGATGTCGAACTCCGTGTCGGGAGGATAAAACCTCCCTTCCGAGGCATCGCGTGCGATATCGTCGGCTTCCGCGATATCGGAGCCGCCACTCGAATCGCTTGTCGCCGACTCGCTGCCGGATCCGCCGCCACCGGGCCGTTTCAGGGCCTTTTCTATCATGGTCTGCAACGAGTGGCCGCTGTGGCCATGGTAGACGCGGGTGATCGTTTTCCCGTTCTTCTCAAAGGTGTACTCGATGCGGGCGATGGTCGCTCCCTGCACCTTGGAACGCAGCGTGACATACACCTGGGTCGTGGGAGCCGCGCTGGTGGCATCGAACAATGCCTGGCTGACGGCATCGGTGAATGCGAACGCGTCACGCTGGAGGAGGGCAGACACATTGCCTTCGCCTGTCTCGATCGTGATGGTTCCCGCAACGGCCCCCATGGGGGCCAGGGTCAACGCAAGGGAGGCGATTAGTGCGCGGTAGCGCGGCGTGTTCGTCATCGGGCGATCCTGCAGGTGAGTTGGTTGGCACGCTCTGCCGCGAATTCGGCGTCGGCTTCTTCCATGAGGCCGGTCGACACGAGGTCGCTGGCGACCACCTCTTCGATCACCTCGATGAACGACACGAAGTCGACCAGCACCAGCACGGTGCCGATCAGGTGCATGAGGGGCGAGGACGCCTCATGCCCTCGACTGCGAAGCGCCGCGGTCTCGCTACGCATTTCGCGGCGATACCACGACTGCACCGCGCGATCGGTGGCCGCGATAAAGCAGAGGGGCTGGTGGAACTCCATGTCCGCCTGATTCATGGGTTGCCCTCGCGACGGCCCATCGCCACTGCACGGAGCGGCGAAGTATCCGCGCCTGTCGGCGTAAGCGGCGGCGACACGAGCGACCCGATAGCCAGCGGGGAGAGCATGGCGAGCGTCCTGGTCGGTCGATGCGCCATGCCGGCTGATTTCATAGCGCAGCAGGTCCGCCAGGTAGTGCGCGTCGATATCGCTGATCCGGTCGGGATTGCGCTCCGCCATGTAGCGGTCGAGGACATCCGGCTTGATAGCGCGCCGGCCGTACTCCGACGGGGGATAGAACGACATCTGATCGCGGAGGATCTGCAGGGCGACGGCATACCCCGCGGCGACCGTTTTCATCGTGCCGTTCATGTCGGCCGCCTGCAGGAAGATGTCGGCATCGACCCCCGCTTTCAGGGCATTCGCCGCCACCTCGCGGCCACCGTACGCAACGGTGGCCGCGTGGTCGACGGTGACTTCCACGCCTGGGCGGGCCTTCGTGAGCCCCGCGTGCCATGCCAGCGCGCCGAGTGCGCCGCGCACCGACGCATCGTGATCCGGGCCAAGGCTGTCGGTGTAGAGGTTCCACCAGACTTCGTTCGTGATGCGGGGGGCATCACTGAGTTCGTCGTAGAAAGCGGTGGGATCGTCGACCAGCTGGCCGAGGAACTGGCGTGTGTCGAGACTGAATGAGCGATCGCCACCCAGATGGTCGCTGCGAAAGCGAACCAGTTCCTGGTAGGTATCGAGGGGAGGGCTATCGCTGAGCGCGACGCCAGGAAACAGACCGGCAAGCAGCGCCAGTCCCAGGTATGACTTCATGTCGGGGGGAGTCCTTGTGGGGCACAGTCACTGCCGTGGGGATCGGCAGGCGCATAGTGTCCGGCAACAAGGTCGGGCGGTCATGTCGGCGAACCGCTCTTCCTGGGTCAGGCTCTGCTGAGCCTCGACCCGGGGTGCGCCCTCACCACTGGCTGCGCTGGGGCAGGAGTCCGTGGAGTTCCGCGTCGGTCAGGTTACGCCATTGACCGGGTTTCAGGTGGCCAAGCTTCACGTTGATGATCCGCACACGGCGCAACTGCGTGACGCGATAGCCGAACTCGGCGGCCATGAGTCGGATCTGCCGATTGAGCCCCTGGGTAAGAATGATCGCGAAGCCGAACTTCGCGATCTTCCGCACCTTGCAGGGCTTGGTCATCTGGCCGTGAATGCGCACGCCCCTGGCCATGCCCTTGAGGAACTCATCGGTCACGGCCTTGTTGACCGCCACGAGGTATTCCTTCTCGTGGTGGTTCTCGGCGCGCAGGATCTCGTTGACGATGTCACCGTTGCTGGTGAGGAGGATCAGGCCTTCGGAATCCTTGTCGAGCCGGCCGATCGGGAAGATGCGCTGCGGGTGATCCACGAAATCGACGATATTGCCGTCGACCGTCGTGTCGGTGGTGCAGGTGATGCCCACGGGCTTGTTGAGGGCGATGTACACACCGCGGCTTTTCGCCGGGCTGGCGACGAGCGTGCGCGCGACGACGACTTCGCCGTCGACCTTCACGACATCGCCTTCGAGCGCCTTGGCGCCCGTGCCGACGACCTCGTCGTTGATGGTGACGCGACCGGCGACCAGCAGGTCGTCGGCTTCGCGGCGCGAGCAGATGCCTGCTTCGCTGATGTACTTGTTGACCCGCATGCCCTTAGGAGCGCAGCCCCACGCCGCGCTTGAGCAGGCGTAGCGCGACCGCCGACAGGCCGACCACGAACACCAGCATCACGCTGAAGGCGGTGGTCACGGGCACGTCGCTGACACCGAGCACGCCGAAACGGAAGGCGTTCACCATGTAGAGAATGGGATTGACCAGCGAGATGCTGCGCCACGGCTCGCTGAGGAGGTCGACCGAATAGAACACGCCACCCAGGTAGGTGAGCGGGGTCAGCACGAAGGTCGGCACCAGCGCGATGTCGTCGAACTTCTTGGCGAAGACCGCGTTGACGAAACCGGCGAGCGAGAACACCGTCGCACCGAGCACGACCGAAAGGAACGTGATGATCGGATGGGTGACGTGCAGGTCGGTGAAGAACAGCGCGATGACCAGCACGAGCGCGCCGACGATGACGCCGCGCGTGACCGCGCCGGTGACGTAGCCCAGCAGGATCACCCAGTTCGGCATCGGCGATACCAGCATCTCTTCCACGAACCGGCCGAACTTGGCGCCGAAGAACGACGACGAGATGTTGCCGTAGCTGTTCGTGATGATGCTCATCATGACGAGGCCCGGCACGATGTACTGCATGTACGTGAAGCCGTGCATCTGCCCGATGCGGCCACCGATCAGCTTGCCGAAGATGACGAAGTAGAGCGTCATCGTGATGGCCGGCGGAATCAGCGTCTGCGTCCAGATACGCATGATGCGAACGATTTCGCGGCGGACGATGGTGCCCAGCGCGACGAGGTTGGCGGAGCCGCTCATGCCGCGTTCTCCCGGCCGTGTTCCACGAGGCGGACGAACAGCTCCTCGAGGCGATTGGCCTTGTTGCGCATCGACGTGACAGTGACGCCATGCGACGACAATGCGGCGAACAGGGAGTTGAGATCGTGCGCGCGGGACATTTCGGCTTCGATGGTGTGATCGTCCACCGTGCGCAGGACGACGCCGGGGAGGGTCGGCAGCGCGGCGGGTACGTTGGAGACGTCGAGGACGAAGGTCTCGACATCGAGCGTGGCCAGCAGGCTCTTCATCGTGGTGTTCTGGACGATGCGGCCCTGGTCGATGATCGCGATGTTGCG
>DATNJP010000214.1:0-7544 GCA_035603855.1 Luteibacter sp.
GCTCGACCGCAGCCGCCGTGTCACCAGCAAGTTCGCCAAGCGCAACAACGGTAATGCCCAGCGCGTTCGTTACCTCGCCGAGGATTTCGCGGACGAGGCGACCTACCAGTACCGCAAGCTGCGCAAGCAGGTTCGCCGCAATCCGGGCGTCGCCATCGGCATCGTCGCGGCCGCCGTGGGTACCTTCCTGCTCATTCGCCACGCGCTACGCGACGACGATTGACACCTGTCTTCAGGGACGGGGAAAGTCCGGGAGCGATCCCGGCCTTTTTTTATTGAACGGGGTTTTACTGGACCGGGTGTTGCTCCACCACCTTGTCGACATGCCAGGTGACGGGGGAAGCATCCTGCGGGACGTTTTTCGGATGCACCTCGGTGATCTTCAGGAGGTACTCGTTGCCCGGCTTCCAGTCGAAGCCTTCGATCGGCGCATAGTTCAGCTGCCAGGGATCCGTCGCCTTCTCCCGGTACTGGAGGCACTCGGTCTTCATGACCCCGTTGGTGCAAGGCGCCTTCGACGCTGCGATGTAGACCAGGCGGGATCGCGATCCGTGGCTGGCCGGGGCCATGGCGCACGCGGCGAGGCTCATGGCGAGGGTGGCGACTAAGGCATGGCGCATGGCGTGGGTCCGGGTCTTGGCTCAAGGCCATGGGATACCAGCATACCCATCGACATGGCGTGACGCGAAAACGACGAAGGCCGGATCGCTCCGGCCTTCGTTCACGTTCCATCGCGCTGACGGTCAGACCGTCATCGGGTTCGGCTTATCCATGTCGAGCTTGTATTCCTTGATCGCGCGGCTGACGTCCTTCGCGTTGACCTTGCCATCCTTCGCGAGGGCGGCAAGCGCGGCGTGCGCGATCCAGTAACGGTCCACTTCAAAATGGCTGCGCAGGTTGGCACGCGTGTCACTGCGGCCGAAACCATCCGTACCCAGCACGGTGTAACGCATGCCGTCCGGCATGAATGCGCGGACCTGGTCGGCGAACTCGCGGACGTAGTCGGTCGCGGCCACGGCCGGACCCTGGCGGTCGGCGAGCAGCCCCGTGATGTACGGCACACGCTGCGGGCTTTCCGGGTGCAGGCGATTCCAACGCTCGGCGTCGAAGCCTTCGCGACGGACTTCCGAGAAGCTCGGCACCGACCAGATATCGGAGGTCACGCCGAAGTCCTTCTCCAGCAACTCGGCTGCCGCGATGACTTCGCGCAGGATCGTGCCCGAACCCATCAGCTGGACGCGCGGCTCGTTCTTCTTCGCCTTGCCACCGTCCTTGAACAGGTACATGCCCTTGACGATGCCTTCCTCGCTGCCCTTCGGCAGGTCGGGGTGGGCATAGTTCTCGTTCATCACCGTGATGTAGTAGTAGACGTCTTCCTGCTCCTGCATCATCCGGCGCGTGCCGTCCTGCAGGATGACCGCCAGCTCATACGAGAAGGTCGGATCGTAGGAGATCACGTTCGGGATCGCGCCCGAGAGCAGGTGCGAATGACCGTCCTCGTGCTGCAGGCCTTCGCCGTTGAGCGTCGTGCGACCCGAGGTACCGCCGATCAGGAAGCCGCGTGCGCGCATGTCGCCCGCCGCCCAGCAAAGGTCGCCGATGCGCTGGAAGCCGAACATCGAGTAGTAGATGAAGAACGGCAGCATCGGCACGTTGCTGATGCTGTAGCTGGTCGCCGCGGCGAGCCACGCGCTCATGCCACCGGCCTCGCTGATGCCTTCCTGCAGAACCTGTCCCTTCTGGTCCTCGCGGTAGTACAGCAGCTGGTCGGCATCCTGCGGACGGTACTTCTGGCCGAACGGCGCGTAGATGCCGATCTGGCGGAACATGCCTTCCATGCCGAAGGTGCGGGCCTCGTCGGCCACGATCGGCACGAGACGCGGGCCAAGCTCCTTGTCGCGCAGCATCAGGTTCATGCCGCGGACGAGCGCCATGGTCGTGGAGATCTCGCGATCACCCGTGCCCTTGGTGATCTGCTCGAAAGCTTCGATCGACGGAGCCTGGAACGACTGGTCGGCCTTGCGGCGACGCTGCGGCAGCGAGCCACCGAGCGCGCGGCGACGCTCGAGCATGTACTGCACTTCCTCCGAGTCCTTGCCCGGGTGGTAGTACGGCACTTCTTCCAGCTTGTCGTCGGGCACCGGGATATTGAAACGATCGCGGAAGGCGCGGATCGCGTCGGTGTCCATCTTCTTCTGGTTGTGCGCGGGGTTCTGCGATTCACCCGCGGCGCCCATGCCGTAGCCCTTCACCGTCTTGGCGAGGATCACGGTCGGCATGCCAGTGGTGTTCACGGCCGCGTGGTAGGCCGCGTAGACCTTGTGCGGATCGTGGCCGCCACGGTTCAGGCGCCAGATGTCGTCGTCGGACATGTTGGCGACCAGCGCGGCGGTCTCGGGATACTTGCCGAAGAACTTCTCACGCGTGTAAGCGCCACCGAAGGCCTTGCACGCCTGGTACTCGCCGTCGACCGTTTCCATCATCAGCTGGCGCAGCTTGCCGGTGGTGTCGCGCGCCAGGAGCGGATCCCAGTAGCTGCCCCACACGAGCTTGATCGCGTTCCAGCCGGCACCACGGAAGACGCCTTCCAGTTCCTGGATGATCTTGCCGTTGCCACGCACCGGACCGTCGAGGCGCTGCAGGTTGCAGTTGATGACGAAGATGAGATTGTCGAGGCCTTCGCGGCCGGCGAGCGAGATCGCACCCAGCGACTCCGGCTCGTCCGACTCGCCGTCGCCCATGAAGCACCAGATCTTGCGATCGGACTTCGGAATGAGGCCGCGGTGCTCGAGGTACTTCCAGAACTGGGCCTGGTAGATCGCCTGGATCGGGCCAAGACCCATCGAAACGGTCGGCACCTGCCAGTAATCCGGCATCAGGTAAGGATGCGGATAGGACGACAGGCCGCGGCCCTTGCCTTCCACTTCCATGCGGAAGAGGTCGAGCTGGTCTTCGCTGATGCGACCTTCGAGGAACGAGCGGGCGTAGACGCCCGGCGCCGAATGGCCCTGGTGGAACACCAGGTCGCCCGGATGGTCGGCGCTGGGGGCGCGCCAGAAATGATTGAAGCCCACGTCATACAGCGTGGCCGACGAGGCGAAGCTGGAGATGTGGCCGCCGAGGTCGCCAGGCTTGCGGTTGGCGCGCACGACGGTGGCCAGCGCGTTCCAGCGGATCAGCGAACGGATGCGCCATTCGATGGCGGCATCGCCCGGGCTGCGCGCTTCCATGTGCGACGGGATGGTGTTGACGTACTCCGTCGTCGGATTGAACGGCAGGTAGCCGCCCGAGCGACGGGTGGAGTCGACCATGCGCTCCAGCAGGAAGTGGGCGCGCTCGGTGCCGTCGTGATTGATGACGGCATTGAGCGACTCGACCCATTCACGGGTTTCGGTGGGGTCGAGGTCCTGGTTCAGGATATCGTCGATCTGGTCCATGGATGCTCCGCTCGCGCGTGACGCGCGCTCATGGGGACTAAGTGGGCCCGCTGGGGTGGCGGGAAAACCTTTCCATGATAACTCAAGGTTTCCGCGTACGCGGCGGTATGGGGGTTTGGATCGTGTTAAATCTGTTATTACCGTCGTTCGGGTGGAAGACTCCGCGTCGCCGATTCGCCGCTGAAGCGGCTCCCACAACCGCTGAGGTGGCTGCCCCAACCGCTGGAGTGGCTGCCCCAACCTCTGAAGTGGCTCCCACAACCGCTGAAACCGCTGCCACACCGGGCCGGCGCGGGCTTTGGTGTGGGAGCCGCTTCAGCGGCGATGGGCGGCACGAAAGACCACCAGATCAGTCGTTTACGATAGTCCGCGGCTTCCCCGCCCGGATCTGCGCCTCGACGCAGGCCACCGAGGTCATGTTGACCACGCGGCGGACCGTCGCTTGGGGCGTCAGGATGTGGGCCGGCTTGGCCACGCCCATGAGGATCGGGCCGATGACCACGCCGTCGCAGAGCACCCGGACCATGTTGTAGGCCGTGTTGGCCGCATCCAGGTTGGGGAAGACGAAGACGTTCGCCTTACCTTCCAGGCGCGAGTTCGGGAAGATCCGCTCGCGCAGCTCCGGCGTGAGCGCCACGTCGGCCTGCATCTCGCCTTCGACCTCGAGCTTCGGCACGCGGTCACGGATGAGCTTCAGCGCCTCGCGCATCTTGCGTGAGTTACGTGTCTCGCGGCTGCCGAAGTTGGAGTTCGAGAGCAGCGCGATCTTCGGCTGGATGCCGAACAGCTTCAGGCGGATGGACGCCTGCAGCGTGGCTTCGGCGATCTGCTCGGCACTCGGGTCTTCCTGCACGTAAGTGTCGAGGAAGAAGAACGTACCCTTCTCCGTCGCCACGGCGGCCATGGCGGAGGCCTCGGCGATGCCGTCGTCCAGGCCGATGATGTCGCGGATGTAGTCGAGCTTGCTCTGATAGGCGCCGACCAGGCCGCAGATCATCGCGTCGGCCTCACCACGCTCGACCATCAGCGCCGCGATCACCGTCGGACGCGAGCGGACCACGGCCTTGGCCGACGCCGGCGTGACACCGCGCCGCTCCATGATCGAGTGATACAGGCGCCAGTAATCCTCGAAACGAGGATCCGAATGGATGTTGCACATCTCGAAGTCGACACCCGGCTTCAGGCGCAGGCCGGCGCGCGCGATGCGCTTCTCGATGACATCCGGACGACCGACGAGGATGGGCCGCGCCAGGCCTTCGTCGACCACCGTCTGCACGGCGCGGAGCACGGTCTCTTCTTCGCCCTCGGCGTAAACGACGCGCTTGGGATCGGCCTTCGCGCGGTCGAACACCGGCTTCATCAGCAGGCCGGTGCGGAAGACGAAGCTGGTGAGCTTTTCGATGTAGGCAGGGAAATCCTCGATGGGACGCTGCGCCACGCCGGAGTCCATCGCCGCCTGCGCGATCGCGGGCGGCAGTTGGATCAGCAGGCGCGGATCGAACGGCTGCGGGATCAGGTATTCCGGGCCGAAGCTCGGCGGCTTGCCACCGTAGGCACGCGCGCTCACATCGGAGGATTCGCGGCGTGCCAGTTCGGCGATCGCCTTCACGCAGGCGACCTTCATGTGCTCGTTGATCACCGTGGCGCCGACATCGAGCGCGCCGCGGAACAGGTACGGGAAGCACAGCGCGTTGTTGACCTGGTTCGGATAGTCCGAACGGCCCGTGGCCATGATGCAGTCGGGACGCACGGCCTTGGCATCTTCCGGCAGGATCTCCGGGTTCGGATTGGCCAGCGCGAACACGATCGGCCGGTCGGCCATGGTCGCGACCATTTCCGGCTTGAGGATGCCGCCCGCCGACAGCCCGAGGAAGATATCCGCACCTTCGACGATCTCGGCCAGCGTGCGCTTGTCCGTGTCGCGCGCGTAGCGCTGCTTGTCCGGATCGAGGTCGGTACGGCCGGTGTGCAGCACGCCATCGCGATCGAAGGCGAGGATGTTTTCCTTCTTCATGCCGAGCGTCACCAGCATGTCGACGCAGGAAATGCCCGCGGCCCCCATGCCCGTGGTCGCCAGCTTGACGTCCTCGATCTTCTTGCCGGTGACCAGGAGCGCATTGATGACCGCCGCGCCGACGATGATCGCCGTGCCATGCTGGTCGTCATGGAAAACGGGGATCTTCATCCGTTCGCGCAGCTTGCGCTCGACGATGAAGCACTCCGGCGCCTTGATGTCTTCGAGGTTGATGCCGCCGAAGGTGGGCTCGAGGCTCGCGATGATGTCGACCAGTTTGTCCGGGTCGGTCTCGTTCACCTCGATGTCGAATACATCGATGCCGGCGAACTTCTGGAACAGCACACCCTTGCCTTCCATCACCGGCTTGCTGGCCAGCGCGCCGATATTGCCGAGGCCGAGCACGGCGGTGCCATTGGAGATCACGGCCACGAGATTGGATCGCGCGGTGAGTTCGGCGGCTTGCCCCGGATCCGCGACGATCGCATCGCACGCGGCGGCGACGCCGGGCGAATAGGCAAGCGACAGGTCGCGTTGCGTCAGCAGCGACGTGGTCGGCGTGACCTTGATCTTGCCCGGGCGGGGAAGGCGGTGATATTCGAGAGCGGCTTGCCTCAGTTCCTCGGAGATGGCCATGGGATCCTGTGGGACGTAACGAGAAAGAAGAGTCGGGACGGGCGGCGAAGCCGCGACGTAAGCATCCATGTTAGCACCGCGCAGTGCGGTGTCCGCCCTCACCGGTGTGTTGCATTGCGACAAGCTGTGATACCGATTCCGACCTATCACCGGCATGCATACCTGCATTGCGTGACCGTGCGGTTGCGTACGCTGGGCCTTCTTTCGCCATGCAGGGATCGCCATGCGTCACCTTCGTTTCGCCCGCGCGGCGCTGGCGGGAGCCGTCCTGTGCGCCACGCCGATAGCCCTGGCCACGGACGTGGCCAGCGAGTTTTCCATCCTGAAGAAACGCCTCCGTCGCCTGCCGATGGAAGGCGGGGCCATGCTGGCGGTCCGCCTGCCCATCGGCGACGGAACGTACCGCCTGTTCGACGTGAGCGACTCACGGACGCTGCCTGCCGAACTGGCAGCGAGGTTTCCGGGGCTGCGCAGCTTTCGGGGAACCGACGCCGAGGGCCGGACGCTGAGGCTCGACCTGTCGCGTTCCGCCCTGCGCATGAGCGTGCGCCACGGCGCCAGCGAATTCACGCTCCGCGCAGGCACGGCAGCCGAGTGGCTGGCGGCCAGCAACCCTTCAGCGAGTCCCTTCCCCACTGGAACCGCTTTCTATCCGATGACTTCCGGCGCGGCTCATGGCCCCGTCGACATAGACGTGCGCGGTGGCGCTCAGGAATCAGGTCTTGTCGCACGACAAGCCTTGTCATCGGCCTCGACCCATCGCGGCGGGAGCGTGCGCTACGACTTCCGCCTCGCCGTGGCAACGAGCAGCCGATTCGCGGCGCGGTTCGGAGGCAGCGTCGAAGGCACGCTCGCGGAGGTGGCGCACGCGGTCAATCGCGCCAACGAGGTCTTCGAAACCGACGTCGGCGCGCACTTCACCCTGGTCGCTGGAAACGACCGGCTGATCCGCACCCGGCCCTCCCGGGATCCCTTCCTGCGCGAAGATCCGGCGCCCGCGGCCGTGGCGCTGATCGATCGCGAGATCGGCGCCACCCACTACGACATCGGTCACGCCCTGACCGACTACACCGGCGGCGAAAGCGACATCGGCACGTCGTGCAGCGATGCGCGCGACGCCGACTTCCTTGCGACACACAAAGCTGCCGCGTGGAGCGGGCATGGTGATCCCCGCAACGACACGGACGCCATGGGCTTCATGATCCATGTCCTCGGTCGCCAGCTAGGCGCCTGGCCAACCGCCAGCGGCTGCCCACGCGACACCCTCGAGGATCGCGCCTTCGAGCCAGGAAGCGGAACGACGGCCATGGGATACGCTCCGTCATCGTGTGGCCGGACGCCACGATGGCAGGCACACACCGACCGCTATTTCCATGCAGCCAACATCGAGCAGATGCAGGATTGGCTCGCTTCGCGGGGTGGCCGCTGTGCGTCCCGGCACATCAACACGTCCATCG
>DATNJP010000215.1:0-5362 GCA_035603855.1 Luteibacter sp.
CAGGTAATACCCGACGGTCAGCCCGACCACGAGCATGGTCAGGGGGCTGTTGCCCGGTGCCGGTCCGTGAGTGGTCGCCACGGCGCCACCGGCGAAGGCGGGCGCCAGCACGAGGAAGCGCCAGGCCATGCGGCCGAGCAGCAGGGCGGTCAGCACGCCACCGACCCAGGGGTTGGGGACGAAGAAGTCGTTGCCGTCCGGATGTAATTCGAAACGCGTGAGACGCAGACCCACCGCGACCGCAAGGGCCGCGCCCAGCGCCACGCCACCCAGGGCGCCTTCGGCCAGCCGGATGTCCTGCAGGCCGGAAAGCATCATCAGGCCGACGACCACCGCCAACAGGACGATACGGACCGTCATCCTCGTCGTACGGATCGGCTGCGGGCCGAAGCTGCCACGGACACGACGATAGACGGCGAACGCCATCAGGGGAGCGACGATGAGCGGGATGGTGGCGGGGGCCAGCATGGCATGAGCCTCGGGTTGGTCGGTGTGACGCTAGGTTAGCGAGGCGCCGCTTCCGTTCGAGAGGCGGTTGTGAGTCATCGGGGGTGACGGATGTCACCCCGCGAAGGACCCGCAGGCGCGCTTACTTGGCCTTACCCTGGTTCGCCACGGCGGCCATCTTGGCCTCGATCTCGGCCTGGTCGCCCAGGTAGTAGTGCTTCACCGGCTTCAGGTCGGCGTCGAACTCGTAAACCAGCGGGATGCCGTTGGGAATGTTGAGCTCGGCGATGTCATCGTCGGAAATGCCGTCGAAGTACTTCACCAGGGCGCGCATGGAGTTGCCGTGCGCCGCCATCAGCACGTTGTTTCCGTTGCGGATGGCCGGCGCCAGCACCTCGTCCCAGTACGGAAGCACGCGAGCGACGGTGTCCTTCAGGCACTCGGTGAGCGGCACGTCGATGCCTTTGTAGCGGTCGTCGTCGGCGAACGACTTCGCGCCGGGTTCCAGCGGCGGGGGCGGGGTGTCGTAGCTGCGACGCCAGACATGGACCTGCTCGTTGCCGTACTTGGCCGCGGTTTCAGCCTTGTTGAGGCCGGTCAGCGCGCCGTAGTGACGCTCGTTGAGCCGCCAGTCGGTCACCACGGGGATCCACATCAGGTCCATCTCATCCTGGACGTGCCAGAGCGTGCGCACGGCGCGCTTGAGATAGGACGTGTGGGCCACGTCGAACGTGAAGCCGGCTTCCTTGAGCAGGCGGCCCGCCTCGCGGGCTTCGGCGACGCCCTGCTCGCTGAGGTCGACGTCGGCCCAGCCGCTGAAGCGGTTCTCGAGGTTCCAGGCCGATTGGCCGTGGCGGATCATGACGAGCTTGTACATGGCATCCAACGATCGGAAGGGGAAAAGACCGATGGTGAAACCTGAGTCCGGAACCGTCAATCTCGCCCCGCCCTGCCCCCTGCCGTCAGTCACGCTAAACCTTGCGGCCTTCCGGTGCATCCTAGGGGTTCAGTCCACCGTGGAGTTCCGCACCATGCGTCGTACCCTTCTTTCCCTGTTCATCGCCCTTTCCGTGTCTGGCGCGGCCCTGGCCTCCGACGACGACGTCAGCAAGGTCAACGGTACCGCGAGCGTCGAGGCCGGCCAGCATGCCGGTGACGTCCATACGGTCAACGGATCGGTCCGGATCGGCGCCCGCGCCGTCGTGCAGAAGGCCAGTACCGTCAACGGCGCCGTCGAACTGGGCGAATCCGCCACGGCGACGGTGGTGAAGAGCGTGAACGGCGCCGTGACCCTGCACGAGAAGTCGAAGGTCTCCGATGAAGTCGAGACCGTGAACGGCCGGGTCCAGCTCGAGCCGGGCGCCGATGTGAAGGGCCACCTCTCCAACGTCAATGGCGAGATCTCGCTGAACCAGGCACACGTCGGCGGCGGCATCGAAACCGTCAACGCCGACGTCACCATCGGCGAAGGCTCGAAGGTCGAAGGCGGCCTTCTGGTGAAGAAGCCGAGCATGGGCTGGTTCAACAACAGCGACCGCACGCCCAAGATCGTGATCGGCCCGCATGCCGTCGTGCAGGGTTCGCTCACCTTCGAGCGCGAGGTGGAGCTCTACGTGAGCGACACGGCCACGGTCGGCAAGATCCAGGGCGCCACCGCGAAGAAGTTCTCGGGCTCCGCGCCGTAACTCATACCCAGTCGCGCGGCTTCAGGTATTCCTGCAGCCGCGCTTCGGGGCTGTCGGCTTCCGGCGCATAGGCGTATTCGAAGCGCACGCGCGGCGGCAGGCTCATCAGGATGGATTCGGTGCGTCCACCGGATTGCAGGCCGAACAGGGTTCCGCGATCGTAGACCAGGTTGAACTCCACGTAGCGGCCGCGCCGATACAGCTGGAACTCGCGCTCGCGCTCACCGTAGGGCATGTCGCGTCGACGCTCGACGATGGGCAGGTAGCCGTCGAGAAACCCTTCGCCGACATCGCGGGTGAAATTCATGCAGCGATCGAAGCCGCCCTCGTTCAGGTCGTCGTAGAACAGGCCGCCCACGCCGCGCGTCTCGCCACGATGCTTCAGGTAGAAGTACTCGTCGCACCAGCGCTTGTAGCGCGCATACACATCGTCGCCATACGGCTCGCACAGGTCCTTCGCCACGTTGTGCCAGTGGCGCACGTCCTCGTCGAACGGATAATACGGCGTGAGGTCGAAGCCGCCACCGAACCACCACACCGGCTCCACGCCTTCTTTCGATGCCTCGAAATAACGCACGTTGGCGTGCGTCGTCGGCAGGTAGGGATTGCGCGGATGCAGCACCAGCGACACGCCGGTGGCGATGAAGCTGCCGCCGACGAGGTCCGGCCGGTGTGCCGTGGCACTGGGCGGAAGGGGCGATCCGGACACCCGCGAGAAGTTGACGCCCGCCTGTTCGAAAAGCCCGCCTTCGCGCATGACGCGCGTGCGCCCGCCGCCACCGGCAGGCCGCGTCCAGGCGTCTTCTTCGAAGCGGCCCTTGCCGTCGATGCCTTCGATGGCGGCGCAGATGCGGTCCTGCAGGCCACGCAGGAACGATTCGGCTAGGTCGGCTTGTTCGGACATGGCATGCGCTACTCGACGGGTGGGTGCCGCAGAGCTTAGCAAGACGCCGCTCCCGGCCTGCTGCGGCACGCCGCCGCGCGCCACGAAGGGCCTCATGAAATACGCGTGGCCATCCGCCGGTTCCCCGTCAGGGCCGCCCAGCGCATGCCCGTGTCGATCCACATCAGGTAGCCCGCCTCCATCAGCAAACGCAGCACGTAACGTCGCTTCAGCGGCAAGCGGTCTTCGGCGGCCAACGGTTCCGCGTCGAAGCCCAGGCGGCGTGCAAGGTAGAGGCAGCGGGCCAGGTGGTAGCGGCTGGTCACCAGCCAGACCGGGGGGAGCGGTGCGTCATCGTCGTCGCGCAGCAGCACGCGCGCATGCCGCAGGTTCTCCAGCGAGTCGATCGACACCTGCTCCAGTTCGAGGGGGATGGAGGCGGGCCAGCCCTCCGCCAGCAACCATCGTTCGCCCGCTTCCGCCTCGCTGACCGAGCCGCCGCTGTAACCGCCGAGCAGGAGCACGCGCTCGGCGTTGCCCTCCAGCGCGCTCGTGCGGCCCCGGGCGAGACGCTGGATGAAATCGCCTTCTGGCACGTCGCCCACGAGGCGGCGACCGAAGATCAGCAGCGCGCGACGCTCCCCCGCCCGCGCGGGACTCTGCCGGGCCAGCCAGCAGACGCGCGCGAGGTGCGCCACGTAGAGGAGGCCGAAGGTACCGACGCAGACGATCGCCGTGACCATCGCCGCGACGAGGATGTCGCGATCGCTCAGGTAGCGCCATACGCCGCGGCGCAGGATTTTGGGGGCTTGGATGCCGGACATGCGAACGGTCCCGGGGAGAAGCGCAGTCTGCGTATTCCGCCTCCGGCGTGCAATCGGCTGAACGCCGCGTCGCGTTCACGCGACGCTACGGAGCAAAAAGGATAGGCTCGCCGCATGCCCCATCCGATGCCTCCGCTAGCCATTCGCGCGTATACCGCCACCTCCGCCCTCGGCCGCGGCCTCCAGGCCCACGCCGATGCCCTCGTCGCCTCGCGTGGCGGGCTTTCGCCCAACGATTTCAGCGTGGCGCCGCTCGATTGCTGGATCGGCCGCGTGGCCGGCGTGGAAGACGAGCCGCTTCCGCCCGACCTCGCCGATTGGGACTGCCGCAACAACCGCCTGGCCTGGCTGGCGCTTCGCCAGGACGGCTTCGCCGACGCGGTCCGTGCCGCGCGCGAACGGTATGGCGCCGCGCGCGTCGCGGTGCTGCTAGGCACGTCCACGGCGAGCATCGGCGCCACCGAGGAAGGCTACCGCCGCCTCGACCACGGACGGATGCCAGCCGACCTTCACCGCCCGGTGCTGCATACGCCGCATTCCCTGGCGGGCTTCGTCGCCGCCGCGTTCGAGCTGGAAGGCCCCTGCCTCACCATCGCGACGGCCTGCTCGTCGAGCGCGAAAGTCTTCGCCAACGCGGAACGCATGATTCGCCTCGGCCTGATCGACGCGGCCGTCGTCGGCGGCACCGACACCCTGTGCGACAGCGTGCTGTTCGGCTTCAACTCGCTGGAGCTGGTATCGCCCGAACCCTGCCGTCCGTTCGACGCGCAGCGCAACGGCATCTCCATCGGCGAAGCCGCCGGTTTCGCGATCGTCGAACGCGTCGTGGAAACCGACGACGACGTGCCCCTTCTGATCGGCTACGGCGAAGCCAGCGACGCGCACCACATGTCCACGCCCCATCCGGAAGGACTCGGCGCCGAACTCGCGCTGCGTGACGCACTCGCGCGCGCAGGCATCGAGCCCGCCGACGTCGACTATATCAACCTGCACGGCACGGCCAGCCAGAAGAACGACGAAGTCGAAGCCGCACTGGTGGCACGCACCTTCCCCGCCACCACGCGCGCCAGTTCCACGAAAGGATTCACCGGCCATACGCTGGGCGCCGCGGGAATCCTCGAAACCGCCATCACCTTGCTCGCCATGCGCGACGGACGCGTGCCGGGCAACCTGGGCGCGAGCACGCCGGATCCGCTATGCGGGCCGCAAATGGCCTGGGCACCCGAATCCCGTGAGATACGCATCGCCTTGAGCAACTCGTTCGGCTTCGGCGGCAACAATGCCTGCCTCGCTTTCGCCCGCGCGGGGCACCGCGCATGAGCGCCGCGCTCTCGGTGTGGGTGAAGGGCATCGGCTTCTGGGCGCGGGGCGCCGCGGATTGGCATGCGTTTCGCGAGATCGCCGGCGGCACGGCCAGCCCTGCCGCGACGGAGCGGCCGCTTGCCGATGCGCTACCGGCCAATGAACGGCGCCGCGCGCCGGAAAGCGTGTTGCTCGCCGTCGCCGCGGCAGGACAGGCCGTG
>DATNJP010000216.1:0-10512 GCA_035603855.1 Luteibacter sp.
GGGTTCGGGTCGCGGCCTGATTTCCATCTGCACGGCCGGTGGCATGGGTGTCACCGCGATACTCGAACGTCCCTGATGATCGCACTTCGTAGCACTACGTCGCTCAGCGCACTTGCCTTGCTCGTCGGCATCGCTGGCACCAGCTGGCTCACGGCGCTGACGTACGAGCGTGCGCCGATGACGCGCCGGCTGGCTGAAGTGACGTTGCCTACGGCCGCACCCGCGTTGATCTCGAAGACGGTGTCGCGCGTCGCGCCTTCACCGGTGGCGGCGGCGGAGCCTGCGCCACGTGCGCGTCCCGTTACCCGCACCGCGGCGCCTCGAGTGATTTCCAACCGCAACGAGAGCGTAGCGTCGGCGCCGGCACCCGAAGCGCTGGTGCCGGTGTACATGCCGTCGCCGCGCTATCCGATGTCCGCCCTGCGCAAACAGCGCGAAGGCAAGGTGGTGCTCAGCGTCACCGTTACGCCGGAAGGTGACGTCACCAGCGTCACCGTCGGGCGCTCCAGCGGTGATGAAGACCTCGATCGTGCCGCCGAGGATGCCGTGCGTGGCTGGCGCTTCGCCGCCGCGGATAATCGTCCCTCGCGCTACACCGCCGACCTGCCGGTCAATTTCGAGCTGACGCACACGTACTGATTGGGCGATTCAGAGGATGCCGGCGGCCGACGAGCCGAAGGCCGTGATCATCCGCGTGTAGATCAGCTTCAGCGACACGTCCACTTCGGGGAAGTCGCCGACCGCTTCGTAGCATTCGAAGAACTGCGGATCCGTCCAGCGCATGGGAATGCAGCCGGGCTTGAGCTCATAGCTGGTGGCGTAGCGGAACGGCCACAGGTCGAAGAACGGCAGGCGTTCGGAAACGTCGCCGATGAACTCGTTGATCGAGGACAGCACGGGAATCGTCTTCTGGCGCGGTGCGATCACCCAGGCGTTGCCGGGTTCGGTGTCCTGCATGATGGAATCGCGCAGGCGGTCGGCGAAACGCTTGTCGTAGACGATGACGCCGGACTCGGTGTTGTAGTGGTCCGAGCGCGGATCGAAGTTGTGCGTGCCGACCATGGCGAACGTGTCGTCCACGACGATCGACTTCGCGTGCAGCCCGAAACGCACGCCGCTGGTAAGCAGCGGCGCCGGCCGGTTGCGTGGCCCGCGACTGGTGCGGCTGCCGATGCCGAGGAAGCCCGATGCTTCCGACGGCGGACCGGCCCATTGGGTGCTGTTGTTCTTCTGCGACCCTCGACCGCGCGAGCCACTGCCGGTGCCTTGCGCCATCAGCGGGGGCGTGTCGATCTGCGTCGAGTGTCCTTCCAGCGCTTCGGGATCGCTCGTCTCCGGGTGCGGCTTCAGTTCGTAGATCTCGAAGCCGTAATCGGTGAGGTAGCGTTTGCGATGCTTGTACGACATCGCATAGACCGCGAAGGCGTCGGTCGATGCCAGCGAGTTGGTCGAGACGATCACGCGTGCCGGGTCGGGCTTCTGGCGCAGACCGCTGAAGATCTTCTGCGCCGGTTTGCTCATCACGAGATAGGGCGTTTGCAGCACGATCTCGCTTTTCGCATTGCGTAGCAGGCCCATGATGTGGCGCGTCAGCGCACGGACTTCGCGACGCTTGGGCTCGTCGGTCTTGCCCGGCAGGTCGGACAGGTATTCCACGCGGTTCATGCGCAGCGTGGCGCGACCCAGGTGTTCCTCGATCCAGGTGGGGTCCTCGGCATTGGCGACCATCTGCGCGACGCGCTCCGGGCGCTCGTAGGTCGGGATATTCCAGTGCCTGGGGTCGTCGGTGTCTGCCAGCAGTTCACGGTTCACGTCGCGCAACTGCGTGAGCCGCACCGATCGTTTGTGGTTCCAGAACTGGTCGAAGCTGGCGCCCATCGCCTTGGCCGCCGGGCCACCCACCATTACGTCGCGGTCGATGTAGTCGAACGTGTCGTCCCAGTCGAAGTAACGGTCTTCGTAGTTGCGACCGCCCGTGATGCCGATGAGGTCGTCCACCACCAGCAGCTTGTTGTGCATGCGCTGGTTGAACTTGTAGAAGCAGCAGAGGATGCCCGCCGCGAACTCCAGCGGCGGCGTGCGCGCGCTGTGGAAGGTCGGGTTGTAGAGGCGGATCTCCAGGCGGTCGCTGGCCCGCGCCAGTCCGGCGAGCAGCCCCGGGTCGCGGAAGGAGAACAGCTGGTCGGCCAGGATGCGCACCTTCACGCCGCGGCGCGCGGCCTGCACCAGCTCGTCGAGGATGAGCTTGCCGGCGTCGTCCTGTTCCCAGATGTAGGTCTGCACGTCGATCGAGGTCCGCGCCGCGCGGATGAGGTTGATGCGCGCGGCCATGGCGCTTTCCCCATCCTCGAGCAGGGTGGCCACGTGTACAGGGCGCTCGGCGGTCGACGATGCGTTGGCCTCGAGGGCGGCGTCGATCAGCGGCGAAGGCGTGGCGCAGTGGCTGGCGTCGGCCGGATCGCAAGTGTCCTGATGGTCGGCGGTGAGGACGACCACGGCGTCGGCCTTGCGGATGCGCTCCCGCGACAGCGAACACCCGCCGGTGGCCAGCGTGGCAGTCAGGAGCAGGATCGCAAGGAAGCGGCGCATGCCGCCGATCATAGGTGAGCGACGACAACGCCACGTGAGCCGCACCCCGTCCCGGGGCTTGCTCAGGGGGGCGTCAACACGATAGCCATGCCGAGGTTCACGCGATCGGAGAGTGCGCCGCGGCGGCCACGCATCTCGAAGTCGGTGCGGTCGATGATGCCCTGGAGCTGCAGGACGCAGCCCGCCAGTGCCTGCGGCGGGCAACGGTTGGCCTGGAGGCGGAACGTGACCGGCTGGGTCACGCCGCGCATGGTCAGCTTGCCTTCCACGTCGCCACCCTGGCTGAGCAACTGCAAGGGGGTGGGTTGCGACTCGAAGTGGATGGTCGGGTGGTGCTTGGCGTCGAAGAACTCCGGCGCCAGCACCCACCGGCGGAGCCGGGCCGATTCCATCTTGATGCTCTCGGTGTCGATGTCGGCATCGACGACGGCGGTCTGCGCGGCATGGTCGATCACCAGCTCGCCCCGAATGCCTTCGAAGCTGCCGGACACGGTGCTCACCCAAAGAAGGCGCACGCTGAACTCGGCGCGGGAGCGCACCGGATCGATGCGCAGGTCGGCGGCGGATAGTGGCGCCGCCGACAGAAGCAAAGCGATCGCCGACAGCAGGTGGCGCATTACAGCGTGCTCAGTTCGGTGGTGACCAGAAAGTCTCGAGTTTGGCTTTGCCCGGCTCAACCGGACCGTCGAAAACCAGCCGGGCCATGCCTCCGGGCGGCATGCCACGGCACTCATCGGATCGACCTTCGACAAGAAAGCCTACCAGTTGTTCAATCCCAGGATTGTGTCCGACGAGGACGACGCGCTCCGCGTCCTTGTTCTGGTCGATCACATCGAACAGATCGCCGGGGGTGGCGTCGTAGATCTGGGGTTCGTAGGTGGGCTCGACCTGGCCAAGCGCGAGGGCGGCGGTTTCCTTGGTGCGCTCGGCGGGGGAACACAGGATGCGGTCGTACTTGATGCCGTGGCTGGCCAGCCACTCACCCGCGGCGCGGGCCTCGTGCTTGCCGTGCTCGGTGAGTTTTCGCTCGCGGTCGTCCTTGCCATCCTTGCCGGGTTCGGCCTCGGCGTGCCGCAACAGGATGAGTTCGTGCATGGGTACCGTCCTCCGCTATGCCACCAGGGGTGGCGTGATCGATGACGCGGTTCCCGGCCGGCTCAGGTGCTGCGCTTGATCCAGCGCAGCAGTTTCGCCCAGTCGTCCTGATGCCCGCGTACGTTTTCCGAGTGGTAGTCGAAGATGCCCTTACCGAGCGCCGTGAGCAAGACGTACGCCTGGGAGTCGCGAAGTTCCGCAACCACCGGAAATGGGGCGCGCTCGCCGAGTTCGGCGATGGCGGCCTGGCTGGCGTTGGTCCATGGCTTAAGGCGATTGCCTACAAGGCCGACCGGCAATTTCCCACGCTTCACCCGGCTGATGGACCGCAGCTTCGCCAGAAAATCCAGCGTCGCATCGAGGTCGAAATGGGAGGGCAGGACAGGCACGAGGATGACGTCCGCTTTCTCGAGATAAGGTTCGAGGTCGCTTTCGTCGACGCCGGCAGGAGTATCCACGATCACCCGCTGCACGTCGCCCGGCAGGCGGTCGAAGGCGCGTCGGCTGCCTTCGATGGCGGTGACGGCCGGTACGTTCTCCGGTCGTCGGCCGACCCAGCGCAAGCTGGAATGCTGACGATCGGCGTCGATGACGGCCGTCTGCTTTCCGGATTGCACCCAGTGGGTCGCGAGCTGGGTCACCAGCGTCGTCTTGCCGCAACCACCCTTGCTGCTTGCCACGAGCGTCGTAAGCATCCGCGAGCACCTGCCTTGGGAGGACTCCTAGCCTACACATCCGCGAGGCGGGGGTCCAAGGCCGGCTTCGCTAAAACAGCTTGGCGCGTACCTTCGGCAGGATGACCAGGATCAGGGTGGCGATGGGACCGAGGAACAGGGAGAGCAGCCACCACACGAGGCCGCCACGGTTCTTGCCCTGGGCAAGACCGGCATTGATCAGCGAGAGGGTGCCCCAGCCGACGAAGAAGCCAGCGCGTTCGCTGGCGAATAGTGCGAATTGATCCATTGTAAGCTCCTGTTCTGTCGCAGGATTGGGTCGTGCGGTCATGCGGACCAAAGGCCGGCGTTCCCCCCGCGCGTCAGTCCGATAGTAACAACCTCACCACGTATCGAGTCGTTCGGCCGCAGCTTCCGTTCATGGTCGAACCGTATCCTTGACGTTTTATTTCACGGAGATGGCCCATGCGGGGATGCCGCGTCGTCACCCTTGCCCTTGCGGGCCTGCTTTCGCTGCCCACCATGGCCGCCACGCCGTGGCCGGGTGCTGCGAAGGGACCCGCCACGGGGCCGGTCGTGCAGAAGGACCAGACCAAGGCGTTGCTGCAGTTCCAGAAGGACCTGGCCAGCGTGCTCGCCCTGCGCACCGAATCGGAGCCGCTCTTGGGTGCCGCCCTGCTGGCGCGTCCGCTGACCAATCCGCCCGAGGTGCTGACGTACCACTCCCTGCTCGAGCGCGCCTCGCGCAACGCCGATGCCGGTCCCCAGGTGGCCTGGGCACGCCTTGCCGATTGCGACGCCAAGGGTGGCACCTGCCCCAACGCGGACGCCCTGGGCGTATTGCAGAAGCAGGCGCCGGACAACGCGGCCGTGTGGTTGCTCAAGCTGGGCATGGACGAGCATGCGGGCGCCAGCGATGCCGTTCGTGGCGACCTGACCAAGGCCGCCAACGCCAAGCTCTATGACGATTACCTCGGCGCCAGCCTCAAGGCCCTCGCCAATTCGGTGAGCCAGCTTCCGCCGCCGGCCGATACGTTCAATGCCCTGCAGGGCGCGGGCGCGGCGGGCGTGCAGATGGTGATCGTCTTCGGCCTCGCCAGCGCGCAACCGGTGCCCGGTTTCCAGGCCACCGCGAAGTACTGCGACGACAACAAGTCCGATGCGGCCGTCGTCGGCGACTGCCTGAAGCTCGCCAAAGTGCTGGAATGGGGTAGCAGCCCGCTGGGCCGTTCGCTCGGCTTGCACCTGCGCGAGACCCTGTCGACCGACACGGGCGACCAGCAAGCGGCGAAGAACGCCCGCCTCAACCTGATCTGGCAGATGCAGCGCTTCGCGCAGCTCAACATGCAGGCGCAGGGCGACAAAGCGACGGCGCAGAAACTCCTGTCGCTGGCGCGCAGCGGCGGCACGGAAATGAGCGTGATCCTGGCATCGCTACGCGCCTACGGCATCCCGCCCGAGGCCCCCGCGGGCTGGGAGCCGGCCAAGGTCGAGAAGTAATTCGAAGAGAAACAAAAAGGGCGCCAAGGCGCCCTTTTTTTTCACGGCCATGTCGCCAGCAACGCCCCAGTAGGCGCCCCCGGCACGAGCCCCTTGCGAGAGCCCCGTGTCAGGGCCCCGTGGTGGGGCTCCTTGCGAGAGCCCCCTGTGGGAGCCGCTTCAGCGGCGAAAGCCACTCACGAAAGCCCGACTCACAACTCAGTCCCCCAACTGCTCACGCATGAATTCCGGCTGCGCAAGCGCACCCTTATGAATGTCGGCGTTGTAATACTTCGTAGCGAAGTTCTTGCTGATCGCGCCGCGCTCGCGGAAGCCGGACAGGTCGCCGTCCTTGCGAGCCATGGTGCAGCTCCACCAGCCGGTGGGGTAGCACGGCTGCGGGAACGGCAGGGTACGCACGGCCTTGAAGCCCGAGGTGCGCATGGCCGAACGCATGGCCTTGATCAGCTCGATGTGGGCGAGCGGCGATTCCGACTGCTGCACGAGGATGCCGCCGTGGCGCAGGGCCTTGTAGCAGCTGGCGTAGAACGCGGCGTTGAACAGGCCTTCGGCCGGACCGATCGGATCGGTGGAGTCGACGATGATCAGGTCGATCGACTCCGGATCGGCTTCCGCCATGTACTTGATGCCGTCGATGAAGAGCAGCTCGGCGCGCGGGTCGTTGTTGGCGTCGCACAGTTCCGGGAAGTACTGCTCGGCGAGGCGCGTGACGCGCTCGTCGATCTCCACCTGCGTGGCCTTCTCGACTTCCTCGTGCTTGAGCACTTCGCGCAGGGTGCCGCAGTCGCCGCCGCCGATGATCACGACGCGCTTTGCGCGGGCGTGGGTGAACAACGCCGGGTGCGTCATCATCTCGTGGTACAGGAAGTTGTCGCGGCTGGTGAGCATCACGCAGCCGTCGATCACCATGAGATTGCCCCAGTCGGTGGTCTGGTAGATCTCGATCGTCTGGAAGGGGGTCTTCTCGGCGTGCAACAGGCGCTCGACGCGGAAACCGATGGATGAGCCCGAAGCCTGATGGGCCTCGGTGAACCAGCTGAGCTGCTGTTGCGACATGACGCTTTCCTGGAAACGGGTAGGGGGCTAAATCCGGGATTGTACTGGCTCCGGGCCGGAATGCGGCCAAGTCCTTGCCCTGCCTGAGATGTAGGCGACGGCGGATGCCTTGCGGGTGGCGATACCCGGATGTCATACGGCACCGCTACAATAGGCGGCCTGCCACGCCCGCTCCGGGCCGCGCGCAGCATAGTCTGGTCGGCCCCGCGGCGTGCGAGGCTCCCGGCCGCCAGGCTCGCTTCAGGTCAAGGTTCGCCGCTGCGACTGTTCCGCGCCCCCTTCCGGGGACACGACACAATCACTATGGAGATCGTCACAGTCATGACGAACTGGACCACCGATCGCGCGAAGCTGACGTACGCGATCCCGCACTGGAGCAATGGCTACGTCGACGTGGCCGACAACGGCCACCTGCTGATGCGCCCCCGCGGCGACGAGGGCCCGTCCCTCGACCTCGCGGCGATCGTCGACAAGGCAACCTCCGAAGGGCTGCGCCTGCCGTTGCTCGTGCGCTTTCCCGACATCCTCGCCGACCGACTCGCCCGCCTCCAGCAGGCCTTCGCCAAGGCGATCGACGATGTCGACTACGCCGGCGCCTACACGGCGATCTACCCGATCAAGGTGAACCAGCAGCGCGGCGTCGTCAGCGAGCTGGTCGCCGCCGGCGAGCAGGGCTTCGGCCTTGAAGCCGGGTCGAAGCCCGAGCTGATGGCGGTGCTCGCCTACGCGCGTCCGGGCAGCATGGTCGTGTGCAACGGCTACAAGGACCGCGAATACGTCCGTCTCGCCCTCATCGGGCTGAAGCTCGGCCTGCGTGTCCACATCGTCATCGAGAAGCTGTCCGAACTCGACCACGTCTTCGCCGAAGCCAAGGCCCTGGGTGTCGAACCGCTGCTGGGCGTGCGCGTGCGCCTGGCCTCGATCGGTGCCGGCAAGTGGCAGAACACGGGCGGCGACAAGGGCAAGTTCGGCCTCAGCCCCGGGCAGGTGCTCGAACTGATCGAACGCCTGGAAGCCGCCGGCCTCAAGCACACGCTGAAGCTGCAGCACTTCCACATGGGTTCGCAGATTTCCAACGTCCGCGACATCGCCGCGGGCATGCGCGAGGCCGTGCGCTATTTCATCGAGCTGCACCGTCTGGGCGTGCCCATCGAGGTCGTCGACGTCGGTGGCGGCCTGGGCGTGGACTACGAAGGTACGCGCTCGCGCAGCTACAACTCGATCAACTACAGCCTGGAACAGTACGCCGCCAGCATCGTGCAGCCGCTGGCGGAGGCAGTCGCCGAGCACGGCATGAAGGCGCCGATGGTGTTCACGGAATCCGGTCGCGCGATGACCGCGCACCATGCCGTGATGGTCGTCAACGTCAGCGAAGTGGAGCCCGTGCCGCAGGGCGCGATCCCCGCCGAGCGCGAGGGCGAGCCCTCCGTGCTTCGCCACCTTCGCGAGACCCACGCCGAACTCGATCATCGCCCGGCGCTGGAACTGTTCCACGAAGCCCAGCACCATTTCGCCGAAGGCCAGACGCTGTACGCGCTGGGCCAGCTGGACCTGCGTGACCGCGCGCGCCTCGACGAACTGTTCTACGCCATCGCCAACGCCGTGCGTCCGCGCCTGCTTCCGGCCGAACGCGCCCATCGCCAGGCGCTGGACGACCTGGACGAGAAGCTCGTCGACAAGTACTTCGTGAACTTCTCCGTATTCGAGTCGGTGCCGGACATCTGGGCGATCGACCAGATCTTCCCGATCGTTCCGATCTCCCGCCTGGACGAAGAACCCACCCGGCGCGGCGTGATCGCCGACCTCACGTGCGATTCGGACGGCCGTATCGACCACTACGTCGATGCCGAGGGCGTGGACGTCAGCCTTCCGCTGCATGGCCTGAAGGACGACGAATCCTATCGCCTGGGCATCTTCATGGTCGGCGCGTATCAGGAAACGCTGGGCGACATCCACAACCTGTTCGGCGATACCGACGCAGTGAACGTCCGTGCCACGAAGGACGGCTACGAGTTCGCACACATCCGCCACGGCGACACGACGGACCTGATGCTCGACTACGTGGGCTACGACCTGAAAGCGTTGCGCCAGAGCTACGCCGATCGCATCGCGGCGGCAGGCATCACCGGTGCCGACGCCGAGGTCTTGGCCACATCGCTGGACAAGGGCCTCACCGGCTATACGTATCTCGCTGAAACGCTCAAGGCACAACCATGACTCTGAAGGCCGCATTCATCGGACTGGGCGCGATGGGCGCGCCCATGGCAGGGCATCTCCACGCTAAAGGCCTGCTGGCCGCGGTCGGCAATCGCAGCCAGGCCAAGGCCGATGCATTGGCGAAGGAACTCGGCGTGCAGGCACCGGCGTTGGCCGACATCGCGGCATCGTGCGACGTCATCGCGCTGTGCGTCAGCGCCGACGCCGACGTGATCGGCGTGATCGAGGCGCTGGCGCCGTCACTGAAGAAGGGCGCGATCGTCGTCGATCATTCGACGGTCGCCCCGGCTACCGCGACGAAGGCGGCGCGCATCCTCGCCGACGTCGGCGCCGATTTCCTCGACGCCCCTGTATCGGGCGGCGTCGAAGGCGCGAAGAACGGCAAGCTGTCGGTGATGGTCGGCGGCGACGCGGCCGTGCTGGAGCGAGCACGTCCGATGCTGGAAGCCTACGGTGCCCGCATCACGCACATGGGCCCGGTCGGCAGTGGCCAGGCCACGAAGGCCGTGAACCAGGTGCTGGTCGCCGGCATCGCCCACGCCGTGACGGAAGGCCTCGCCTTGGGCGAAGCACTGGGCCTGGAGGCGGACCGCCTCATCCCGACCCTCGCGGCGGGCGCCGCAGGCAACTGGTTCCTCGACAAGCGCGGCGCGACGATGCTCCGCAACGAGTTCTCGGTCGGCTTCAAACTCGCCCTGCTGCACAAGGACCTCGGCATCGTCCGGGGCATCGCGACCGACGCCGGCACCGACCGCACGATCATCGAACAGTCGCTGGCCGACTTTGGCGAGTTGATGGCCCAGGGTTATGGTGACGACGACATCTCGGCGTTGATTCGTCTCAAGCGGGCGTCATAACGGCTGGGGAGGGCTCGCCTTCGGCATCGCGTTTTGCTCGCCGTGCGTTCGGCGGCGCGTTAAGAGCCGGCGGGGGTCACCCTCGGGGCCACGCCTCCGGCGACCCGGAAAGGAAGGGCCGCGAAGAGCGGCCGTTTATCTATTGCCCTTCGGGCCGGGTCGGCGTCCCCCCGGAGGTTTCCGATTCGACATCCTGTCTCAGCGAAAACGGCTGGCCATCCATGGCCAGCCCCCTGACGGGCTTTTTCCGGTGTGACGCCTCGCCTGCGCTACCGGCCCCGAGGGTGACCCCCGCCGGCTCTTCCATACCCTGAGGTTTGGTGTGGGTCGAGCGCACCGCTCGCAACTAATAATCTTGTGGGGGCCCTTGTGAGAGCCCTTGTGGGAGCCGCTTCAGCGGCGATGGGTGCTTGCCCTGACCTGGCCCGCTGCCGCGGGATCGCCGCTGAAGCGGCTCCCACAGTCGCACTCACACACATGCTCACAGTCGGTCACTGGGACTCAGTCCCAGGATTGCGAGCGTC
>DATNJP010000217.1:0-4563 GCA_035603855.1 Luteibacter sp.
GGCCGAAGGCCATTGATACACGGCGGCGGTAGCCGCCCTCCCTAGCGGGTCGCCGGAGGCGTGGCCCCGAGGGTGACCCCCGCCGGCTCTTACGACGCCGCACAAAGGCAAACCGCGAGGCCAAAGGCGAGCCCCCAGACAAAAAAAGCCGCGACCCAAAGGCCGCGGCTCTTCATCACACACCGAAGTGCGTAAGTCTTACTTCATCAGACCAGCGAGGGTCTTGCCGAGGTCGGCCGGGGACTTGACCGTGGTCACGCCCGCCTTCTCGAGAGCGGCGAACTTCGCAGCCGCCGTGCCCTTGCCGCCGGAGATGATCGCACCGGCGTGGCCCATGCGCTTGCCCGGAGGAGCCGAAGCGCCCGCGATGAACGACACGACCGGCTTCTTCACGTACTGGCCGATGAACTCAGCCGCGTCTTCCTCGGCGCTGCCGCCGATTTCGCCGACCATGATGATGCCTTCGGTCTGCGGATCGTCCTGGAAGAGCTTCAGGCAGTCGATGAAGTTCAGGCCGTTGATCGGGTCGCCGCCGATGCCGATGCAGGTGGACTGGCCGAGGCCTTCGTTCGTGGTCTGGAACACTGCCTCGTACGTGAGGGTGCCCGAACGCGAGACGATGCCGACCTTACCCGGACGGTGGATGTGACCCGGCATGATGCCGATCTTGCATTCGCCCGGGGTGATGACACCGGGGCAGTTCGGGCCGACCAGGACGACGTCCGGGTGCGACTTCAGCACGTTCTTCACGCGCATCATGTCGAGCACGGGGATGCCTTCCGTGATCGCGACGATGACCTTGATGCCACCGTCGATGGCTTCGAGGATCGAGTCAGCCGCGAACGGGGGCGGCACGAAGATGACCGACGCGTCGGCGCCCGTCTGGTCGACGGCCTGGCGCACGGTGTTGAAGACCGGCAGGCCGATGTGCTCGGAACCGCCCTTGCCCGGGGTCACGCCGCCGACGACCTTGGTGCCGTAGTCGATGGCCTGTTCGGCGTGGAAGGTGCCCTGCTGTCCAGTGAAACCCTGGACGAGGACCTTGGTGTTCTTGTTGATCAGGACGCTCATGGGTAATTCGCTCCTCAGGCCGCTGCGGCCACGGCCTTCTGGGCCGCATCGTTGAGATCGTCGGCCGGCGTGATCGCCAGGCCGGAATTGGCCAGCAGTTCACGGCCCAGTTCGACGTTCGTGCCCTGCAGGCGCACGACCACCGGGATCTTGAGGCCCACTTCCTTCACGGCCGCGATGATGCCTTCGGCGATCAGGTCGCAACGCACGATGCCGCCGAAGATGTTGACCAGGATGGCCTTCACCTTGTCGGACGAGAGGATCAGCTTGAACGCCTCGGTGACGCGTTCCTTGGTGGCACCGCCGCCGACGTCGAGGAAGTTGGCCGGCTCGCCGCCCGCCAGCTTGATCACGTCCATCGTGGCCATCGCGAGACCGGCGCCGTTGACCATGCAGCCGATCGTGCCGTCCATCGTGACGTAGTTGAGGTTGTGCTGGACGGCGGCCGCTTCGGCGGCGTCTTCCTGCGTGAGATCGCGCATGGCGGCCAGGTCGGCGTGGCGGAACTCGGCGTTGTCGTCGGAGTTGACCTTGCCGTCGAGGGCGGCGAGGTTGCCGTCTTCGAGGATGGCGAGCGGGTTCAGCTCGACCAGGGCGAGATCCTTCTCGTTGAACAGCTTGTACAGGCCAAGCATGATCTTGACGAGCTGGTTCACCTGCTTCGGATTCAGGTCCATCTTGAACCCGAGATCACGGCACTGGTACGGCTGCAGGCCTTCGACGAAATCCACCTGGAAGGTGTGGATGTCTTCCGGCGTTTCGGCGGCCACCTGCTCGATGTCGACGCCGCCGTGCTTGGAGGCGATGAACGAGATCGACTTGGTGTCACGATCGGTGAGGATCGAGAGGTACAGTTCCTTCGCGATATCCGTCGCGTCGGTAACCAGGACCAGGTTCACCGGCAGCGCGCGGCCAGCCGACTGGTAGGTTTCCATGTTGGTACCGAGCATGCCCTTGGCGGCGGCGCGGACGTCATCGAGACTGCGGCAGAACTTGACGCCACCGGCCTTGCCGCGACCACCGGCATGGATCTGGGCCTTGACCATCCACTGCGAACCACCAAGGTGCTTGGCGGCGTCGACAGCGGCATCGGGAGAGTTGGCAACCTTGCCCGGCGGTACGGCGATGCCGTACTTGGCGAACAGTTCTTTAGCCTGGTACTCGTGGAAATTCATTCGATACCTCGAGCGAACGGGAGAAACGTGTGAAAGCGTGCAGGCCGCGAAGCCCGCACGGGGAGGGGGGATGAAGCGATTGCGCAGATTTCACGCAATACGGCCGCGTATTTTCCCGGAAGGCGCCACGGATGGAAAGGGGCGAGGCCGCATTCGCGCGCGCATGGTGGGCCGGACGTGCCGTCCCAGCGGGTTGCCGGGGCCGCCCCGGCCCCTATACTGGCGGTCATTGATGGCCCCGGGGGGCCACTGGCGGAGAAGCATCCAGGTGTCCACGCCCGCGTCGACCATCGCCGCCCGCAGCAGCGCGAACCAGAGCACGGCGCGCCACGAACTGTTCTTTTTCAACTACTTCCGCCTCGGCCAGGCGGCGGTCTACACCGCGCTCGCCTTCCGGCCGGAGCACATGAACTGGCCGGCCCTGCCGGACCCCGTCCTCGCCCGCCTGTTCGCGATGGCCTACCTGCTTGCCGCCCTGGTCATGGTCGCGCGCACCCGGCACACCCTGCACCGGCCGGTCCTGATCGTCTCCATCGGCCTCACCCTGGACATCGCCGCGGCGCTGATGGCCCTGGTCCTCATGCACGACGTGCGCATGGGCGTGGCCATGATGCTGGCCGTGAACATCGCCACGGGCGCCCTGCTGCTGCCCTTCCGGCTGTCCATGTTCTTCGCCGCGCTGGCCACGCTGGCCATGCTCGGGCACTCGATGTTCGACCTCGGCACGCAGGACGGTACCGACCGGGAAATGGTGGAGTACGCCCTGTTTGGCGCGGCCTATTTCGCCTGCGCGTCGCTCTGTTACGTCCTTGGCCGCAATATCCGCGCCTCCGAGGCGCTCGCCGAACAGCGTGGCATCGACCTGGCCAACCTGTCCCAGGTCAACGAACTGATCATCCGGCGCATGAAGACCGGCGTGCTGCTGGTGGACGAAGGCAACCGCATCCACCAGCTCAACGAATCGGCCTGGATGCTGATGGGCAATCCGTCCGCCGACCAGCGCGACCTCGGCAGCCTCGCGCCCGAGTTGTCGCGCCGCCTCTATCACTGGCGAACGTCGGGCAAGCTCGATGAAAGCGCCACGATGCTCGCGGACGGCACGCCGGAAGTGGTGCCGCGCTTCTCGCGTCTCGCGCCCAACGACGATTCACACGTGCTGATCTTCCTCGACGACACCTCGCTCGTGTCGCGTCGCGCCGAGGAACTCACCCTCAGCTCGCTGGGCCGGCTTTCCGCCTCGATCGCGCACGAGATCCGCAATCCGCTCGCCGCGATCCACTATTCGGCGCAGTTGCTGGCCGAATCCACCGACATGAACGATACCGACCTGCGCATGGTCGAGATCATCAACAACCACTGCTCGCGCCTCAACGAGATCATCGAGAACATCCTGCAACTGTCGCGCCGCGAGCGTTCGCGCCCGGAAACCCTCGACCTCAGCAAGTGGGTGCACCACTTCGTGACCGAGTACCGCCAGGGCAACGACCTCGGCTCGGACATCCTGCGCGGCGTCTCGGGCAGCGAGCCGGTGGCCGCCGTCGCCGATCCTCAACACCTGCAGCAGGTGATCTGGAACCTCGTGCAGAACGCCCTGCGCTACGGCCGCATGCCCGGCGAACCGGCGCGCGTGATGGTGGTGGCGCGGCATTCCGAGGCGGGTATTCCCATCCTCGAGGTGATCGACCGCGGCCCCGGCATCCCGCCCAAGGTGGCCGCTCAGATCTTCGAACCGTTCTTCACCACGCACGAATACGGCACCGGCCTGGGCCTCTACCTCGCCCGGCAGATGACGGAAGCGAACCAGGCCGCACTCGAATACGTGCGCGTGGCAGGTGGCGGAAGTTGCTTCCGGATCAGCCTCACCCCGCCCGCGCGCACGTCCGCCACCGCACCCATCGCGGCACGGGCGTGAACGCCGCCCTTTGCCTGCGGCTCCCGGGCGGTTACATTTGGACTATTCACCGAAGCCTTCGGACCCAATGAGCAAGCAGACCGTACTGGTCATCGACGACGAGCGGGATATCCGCGAGTTGCTGACCATCACTCTTGGTCGAATGGAACTCGACGTCGACGCCGTGGGGAGTGTCAGCGAGGCGCGCAGCGCGCTGGCAGGCCGCCGCTACGACCTCTGTTTCACCGACATGCGACTGCCTGACGGCAGCGGCCAGGAAATCATCGAGCTGATCGCCGCCAGTTACCCGGACATGCCGGTGGCGATGATCACCGCTTACGGCAACGTCGACGCCGCGGTCAACGCGCTGAAGGCCGGTGCCTTCGACTTCGTTTCCAAGCCGGTGGACATCCACCTGCTGCGCCG
>DATNJP010000218.1:0-5706 GCA_035603855.1 Luteibacter sp.
CCTGACCAACTCGCGCGGCGCCATGCTCGCGGTGCTGATCATCGCCGGTTGCTACATCTGGTATCGCAAGGGCATCGTGCTGGCCGGCATCCTCGGCATCATCGGTCTCACGGCGATGAAGCTGCTGTCCTCGCGCATGGAAGAACTCGATGCGGGCGAGGAATCGGCGGCGGGCCGCGTGGACGCCTGGTACGCGGGCCTCGAGATGTTCCGCGACAACCCCGCCTTCGGCGTGGGCGCGGGCAACTTCACCGAGTACAACGAGCTGACCGCGCACAACTCCTTCGTGCTGGTGCTGGCGGAGACCGGCTTCATCGGCTTCGTGCTCTGGCTGGCCTTCGTCGGCTACGGCTTCTGGATGATGCTGACCATCCTCCGCCACCAGCGTCCGGCCGATACCGACCCGGTGGTCGAAGCGGACTGGGTCATGGAGAAGCAGATCGCGCTCACGCTGCTGCTGTCGCTGTGCGGCCTGTTCTCCGCCGCCTTCTTCCTCAGCCGCAGCTACATGGTGGTGCTCTACCTCATCGCCGCGATGGTCGCCGGTCATTACGTGGGCGCGCGCCGCCGCTGGCCGACCTTGCCGATGTTCCGTCTTTCCAACGGTGGATGGCGCTGGGTACCCGCCGGGGTATGCAGCATTTTCGCCCTCTTCGTCCTCGTCGCCGTGTTGCTGCGAACCACATGAACCTCTACGAGAACACCCTGCGCCGCCTCATCTGGCCCGCCTACGAAGGCGGGCTGCGCCGTCGCGAGACGCCCAGGCACATGCGTCGCTACGAGAGCGACCAGTGGCTGGCGCCGGAAGACATCCAGTCGTTGCAGTTCGAGCGGCTGAAGCGCCTGCTCGACTGGTGTTACCGCGAAGTGCCCTACTACAAGCGCCGCTGGGACGCCCTGGGCATCGTGCCGCAGGACATCCGCAGCATGGACGACTACGCGAAGCTGCCGGTGCTGACCAAGGCCGACATCCGCGACAACGTGGAAGACATCAAGGCCACTTCGCTGAAGGCGTCGCTGGGCTACAAGGCCACCGGTGGTTCCACCGGCGAGCCGCTGCGTTTCGGCTTCACGCGCGAGAGCAACGATCGCCGGGTGGCGGTGATGTGGCGCGGTTATGGCTGGGCGGGCTCGCGCATGGGCCGTCGCACGTTGTTCCTCTGGGGCGGTGCCGTGGGTAATCCCTCCGCGGCTCATCGCCTGAAAGACCGCATGTACAACGCTGTGTTCGCGCGCAAGCTGCTGGACAGCTTCCACATGAGCGAAGCGAACATGGCCAGCTATGCCGATGCCATCGACGACTACCGTCCCGAGGTCATCGTCGGTTACGTGGGCCCGCTGGTGCGCCTGGCCGAATGGCTGCTCGCGCATGGTCGCCACGTCGCACGTCCCGCTTCCATCATTGGCGCCGCTGAAGCGCTGCATCCGTTCCAGCGCGACCTGATCGAACGCGCCTTCGGTGCTCCGGCGTACAACACCTACGGTTGCCGCGAATTCATGCTCATCGCCTCCGAGTGCGAGCATCGCGAGGGACTGCACATGAATGCCGATCACCTGGTGGTCGAGACCCTCGACCATGAGGGCCGGTCGACGCGGACGGGCAGCGGCGAAGTCGCCATCACCGACCTGTTCAACTACGGCATGCCCTTCATCCGCTACGTGAATGGCGACATGGCGACGCATGCCACCTCGCGCTGCCGCTGTGGACGCGGCTTGCCGATGCTGGCCTCGGTGGACGGACGCAAGCTCGACGCCATCCGTACCCCGGCAGGCCATATTCTGCCGGGTGAGTTCTTCCCGCACATGCTCAAGGACGTCCCGGGGCTTGCGCGGTTCCAGCTCGTCCAGCGCCGTCTCGACCGGCTCGATCTCTCCATCGTGCGGGGCCGTGGCTTCGACGATGCCTCGCTCGACTACATCCGCCGCGAAGTCGGCAAGGTGCTTGGCGACAGCGCCGAACTGCACTGCCACTTCGTCGACGATATCCCGCTGACCCGTAGCGGCAAGTTGCGTGTCACCGTCTCGGAGCTGGCCTCGTGAACATCACCCACTTCGTCGAGAACCTGAATCGCGGCGGCCTCGAGCGCATGGTGCTCGACCTGGTCAAGGAACAGCATCGCCAGGGCCACAAGGTCCAGGTCGTGTGCCTGTTCGAGCGTGGATCGCTTGCCTTCGAGCTGGATGCCCTGGGCATTCCCGTATCGGCGTGCCACAAGCGCAAGGGTTTCGACCTGCGCGCGCTCGGCCGCGCGCGGCAGGCGCTCGCCGCGCACTACACTGAGGTGCTGCACACGCATAACGCGGTCGCGCATTATCAGGCCGTGCTCGCCAGCGCGGGCATGGGTATCCGCCAGGTGGTGAATACGCGCCACGGCATGGGTGCGCAACGCAAGCCGGGTCGCCGCGAATGGCTGTTCCGCCGGGCACTCAACGCCACCGACGCCGTCGTCGCCGTCTGCGAAGCCGCACGCGTGGACGCAGTGCGCCGCGGCATCGCCCCCGCGGCGAAGACCTGCGTGGTGCCCAACGGCATCGTGCTGGACGGCTTCGATGTCGCCTCCGATGCCATGCATGAACGCCTCGCCCGGCTGATCCGCGTGCCGCTCGGCACGCGCATCATCGGCACGGTCGGCCGGCTCAACTGGGCGAAGGACCAGGTCAGCCTGATCCGCGCCTTCCGCATCGTTCGCCATTCGCGCTCGGATACCGCGCTGGTCCTGGTCGGCGATGGCGAACTGCGCGAAACCCTGCGCGCCGCGGCCTTCGACGAAGGCGTGGCCGGCTGCGTGCATTTCCTGGGCGACCGTGACGACGTGCGCGAACTGCTCCAGGGATTCGACCTGTTCGCGCTGTCCTCGGTGACCGAGGGCTATTCCATGGCCCTCCTGGAGGCCTGCGCGGCCGGCCTGCCCATCGTGGCGACGGATGTCGGCGGCAATGCCGAGATCGTCCGTGACGAGACCACCGGCCGGCTGGTGCCACCCTGCGATCCGGCGGCCATGGCCTCCGCCATCCTCGACCTGTTGCATGCGTCGCACCGTGCGTCGACACTGGGTTCCGCGGCACGTGCATGGGTGGAGACGCACGGATCGATGGAAGCCATGGCGGCGCGCTATGGCCAGCTTTACTTCGGTGACCTGGAGCCCGCGACATGAAGATCCTGGTCCTGACCAACCTGTTTCCCACGCCGTGGGACCCGCGCCGCGGCACCTTCAACCGGCAGCAGTTCCAGCGCCTGGCCGAGCGCCACGAGGTGGACGTGCTGACCGCCGTCGACTTCCGCGAGCGCATGGGCGGCAAGCAGGGCGAGGTGAACGTGCCCGGCATCCGCGGAGACCATTTCACCTTCTATCATCCGCCCGGCATCGGCCGCTTCCTCAATGCCCTCTGCTACTTCGCCTGCGTGATGTGGCAGCGTGGCCGCGAACTGCGCCGCGCCCGCTACGACGTGCTGCTGGCGAGCTGGGCTTACCCGGACGCGGCGGGTGCCGCATGGGTGGCCCGCCTGCTCGGTATCCCCTACGTGGTGAAGGTGCACGGCAGCGACCTCAACGTGCAGGCCGAGTCGCGGCTGCGCCGGCCGCAGATCCGTGCCGCGCTGCGTGGCGCGGGCGCGGTCATCGCGGTGAGCAAGGCGCTCGCACGCAAGGCTGTCGCCCTTGGCGCCCCCGAGGACGCCGTGCAGACCGTTTACAACGGCGTCGACACACGCGTCTTCCACCGCGGCGACCGGATCGCCGCCCGCCAGCGCCTGGGCCTGCCACCCGAGGTGCCGATCGTCCTCTACGTCGGCAACCTGAAAGCGACCAAGGGCTGCCATGACCTCATCGAGGCCTTCCCGGCCCTGGTGAAGCGCCATCACGATGCGCGCCTCATCTACGTGGGCGACGGCGCTAGCCGCGCCAACCTCGAGGATCGTGCCGCATCGCTCTGCTGCGCCCCCGCGGTACGCTTCGAGGGTGCGGTCGACCACGCGGCGCTGGCCGACTGGTTCCGTGCGGCGAACGTGCTCTGCCTGCCGAGCCACAATGAGGGCGTGCCGAATGTCGTGCTGGAAGCGATGGCCTGCGGCACGCCCATCGTCGCCACGCTCGTCGGCGGCATTCCGGAAGTGGTCCCGACGGAGGCTGGCATCCTCGTGCCACCCCATCAGCCGCACGAGCTTGGGACGGCGCTGGTCGAGGTCTTCGAGCGCCATTTCGATCCCGTGACGATCGCCGCGCACGCCGCGACGTTCCGCTGGGATGAGAACATCGACCGGCTCGAGCGCATGCTCAGCCGTGTCGCAGCCGGGGCACCGGCCCACCTTGGTGCGAATGCATGAACTGGAAACTGAAAAAACACGACCTCCTCGGCTTCCTGCCGGAGAACCTCGTCCTGACGCGCACGCGGGATGCCGCGTTGCGCTACCTCAGCTTCGACGACGGCCCCGAGCCGGAGCACACGCCGAAACTGCTGGACACGCTGGCGAAGCACGACGTCAAGGCCAGCTTCTTCCTCGTGGGCGAGAAGATCGAGCAGTACCCCGAAATCGTGCAGCGCATCGTGGCCGACGGGCACATGATCGGTAACCACTCGTATAGCCACTGGTCGTTCCGCAACATGAACCTGACCAAGCAGCTGGACGAGGTCTATCGCACCGACGCCTTGTTGCGCCTGTTCGACGACCGTCCGCACCACCGCATGCGTCCGCCGCATGGTTACGTGGGGGCGCAGTTGCTGGCGCACTTCGCGCGGCGCAAGCGCAGCCTGGTCTACTGGTCGTACGACAGCCTCGACTACCAGGACCGTCCGGTGGAGGCGCTGATCGCCCGACTGCGCAACGATCCACCCGCTGCGGGCGATATCGTGCTCATGCACGACGACAGCGACAAGGCCGCCGACGCGCTCGACGTATTGCTGCCCGAATGGCTCGACCAGGGAATGCGCTTCGCCGCGCTGCCGGGGAACGCGTCTTGAGAATCCTGTATCACCATCGCACGCGTGGCCGTCACGTCGAAGGCGTGCATATCCGCGGCATCGTGGGCGCGCTTCGCGAACTGGGCCACGACGTGGACGTCATGTCCTTTCCCGGCGCGGATCCCGAGCGGGAAGTCGAAACCGCGCAGAGCGGAGGCAAGGGCCGCCTTGCGGGCTTCGTCACGAAGCTTCCGGGCATCGTCTTCGAGATGTTCGAACTGCTCTACAACATGGTGACCATGCTGCGCATGATGCGTGCGTGGCGCCGCGCCCAGCCGCAACTGATCTACGAGCGCTATTCGCTGTTCCTCTTCGCCACGGTGTGGATGGCGCGCCGGCGTCGCATCCCGCTGGTGCTGGAGATTAACGATTCGGCGCTGGTCGATCGCGTCCGCCCGTTGATGATGAAGGGCTTGGCCCGCCGGATCGAGGGCTGGTGCCTGCGCAACGCGACGGGGCTCGTTTTCATTTCCACCTATTTCCGCGATATTGCCCAGGAAGCGTACGGCGATATCGCGCCGTCGGTGGTCTCCCCCAATGCCGTGGACCTGCCGCGATTCGACCCCTCGCGCTTCGATCGCGAGCATCTGCGCGCCCAGCGTGGGCTCACCGGCCGGATCGTCTGCGGGCATATCGGCGCGTTCGCCCATTGGCATGGCGTGGACGGCTTCGTCGAGGCGATCGCCAACCGCCTGAACAGCGTGCCCGACCTGGCCTTGGTCTTCGTCGGCGACGGCAAGACCCTGC
>DATNJP010000219.1:0-4163 GCA_035603855.1 Luteibacter sp.
TGATTTTCAGCGCAGCCTGGGCGTGGCCCGCAACATCCTCACCGACCGCCTTCGTGGCCTGGTGGAGGAGGGCATTCTGGAAACCCGGCCGGCATCGGATGGCTCGGCCTATCTCGAATACGTGCTGACGCCCAAGGGCGAGAGCATGTTTCCGGTCATGGTCGCGCTGCGGCAGTGGGGCGAACGCCATCTTTTCGGGCACGGCGAGGAACACTCCCTGTTGCTCGACAAGGAAACCGGCAAGGCCATTCCATCGATGGCCCCGCATGCGGCGGACGGTCGGGTGCTTAAGCCCGATGGCGTCGAGGTGAAGAAGGTCTCGTGAGTGCTCAGTGCCGCTCGGTGAACACCGACGGCCTGAATTGCCGGGGCGTGGCTTGTGTCATCTTGCGCATGAGGCGTCGCAAGGCCGTGGTGTCCGCGTAGCCCACTTCGATGGCGACTTGCTCGACCGACATCCTGCTCGTTTCCAGAAGCATGCGTGCGCGATGAATGCGCACGCTCTGCAGCAGGGCGGAGACGCTACGCCCGGTGGCCTCCTTGACGTGACGCGAGAGGGTGCGGGTCGACATGCAGAATTCCGCCGCGAGTTCAGCGACGCTCGGGGGATTCGGTAATCCCTTCTCAAAGCGGTCGACAAGTCTCGACGCGAGGTCGTTCCCACCGGCCAGCGTCATCGGCACGATGTACGGCGCCTGGGATTGCCGTCCATCGATCACCATCGCACGAGCGACCGCATCGGCAAGCGAAGGATTGAACCGGCTGCGAAGCAGGTGAAGCATGAGGTCGATGTGGGCGAATGCGGCACCACCGGTGACGATGTTCCCGTCGTCGACGACCATCTGGTCGACGTCCACGACGCACCGCGGCTCCATGCGCTGCAAGAGACCACCGAGCCACCAGGTGGTCGTCACCCGTTTTCCCTCTATCAGCCCCGCTTCGCGCAGAAGGAAGACGGCCGAACACGCGGCGGCGATCGTCCCTCCCGCACGCGCCTGCACCTGCAAGGCCTTGATCGCAGGCGCGGCATCCGGCAAGAGGAAGCGACTCGTCGCGGCCTCCGCCGTTTCAAGGCCGAGCCCAGGCACCACCCAGATGGAACCGTCCGCCCTCGGTCGCTTCGGCAAAACGGATGCATCGGCGCGTAGACCATTGCTCAGCGACACGGTCGCTTCGGTCGACACCACGCGCCATCGAGGCGCAGGGCAAGCGACTTGTCCGGACAACGTCGCGGCGTTGGCAAGGATATCCAACGTCGCGCCCACACCCGAGGCGAACGTGCCGGGTAGTGCCAGGATCGTGAAATCGTACATTGGCCGATTCAGCCTGAAAGCGGCAAGGCAGGAAAGCTAGTCAGCGCCTTCTCCCGGGGGAAATCAAGTCTCGTCTTGTGGCCTCGGTGCCAGGCGAAGGGCGAAGAAATCGAGGATCTCGTCGCGCGCCTTGCGCGTAGGCTCACCTTCCTTGTCGATGAGATGGATGGTCACGACGTTGTGCGGTGTCTGGACCACTTTCTCGAAGAACTCCGGAATGTCGCGGTTGGCGGCACTGTCGGGAAGAACGCGGCCGACGAAGCGATCGCCAAGTGCTTCCTGGTACGCGGCGAAGCGCTGGGATTTGCAGAAGCGGTCGCCCTCAAACCGGTAAGCCATGACGGTCAGGTCTTCACCGTCCAGGCGTTTTTTCACCGTCTTCAGTTCATCCGGCGAGATCTGGAGGCCGGCGTCGTCATCCAACGGCAGGGCGGGTTGCGACAGTACCGGCGCGAGCATCGATGGTTCGAGCATCATGCTCAGCGCGAAGTTGCCCGAGAAGCACATGCCGATTGCACCGACGCCAGGACCACCGCTTTCTTCGTGGGCGAATCGTGCCAGCGCCCGAAGCCATTGCGTCACCGGAGCCGAGCCACCCGCGCCGAAGGCACGGAACTCGGCGCTGATGCACACCCGTTTGAAGATCGCCTGGCCCACTTCGAGATCGACAGGTTCGCCATCACGCCCGTAAAGCGATGGCATGTAGACGGTGAATCCCGCTTCCCGGACCCACCGGGCGAATCGCGCCACGTGGGGACTGATGCCGGGTACTTCGGGAATCACGATCACCGCCGGCCCTGTTCCGGAGACGTGGACCATCTTCGTGATGTCGTTGAAGGTCAGTTTGCGTGGCTCGAAATCCTCGAGCGGGTCGTAGACGTCCAGTTGCCTCATCTGCGTGCTTCCTCGTGCTGTCGATGCGGTTCGTGTAACCGGCATTTGACAGGAAGGAAGCTCGCTGGCTCAGCGTCGCAGACGACATCTTTCGTGCGTAATCGGTCAATCCTCAGGAAAGCGGCGCCGTACGGCCGATCCTTCCGTGCGCAAGCTCCGCCATCACGACCGCGAGCACCAGGGCGATGGCGCCGATCAGGCTGAGGTAGTGCTTGTCGATCGACAGCAGCACGATGCCTCCGATCAGGCCCGAGCAGGCGAGGCCGGCGTAGGTCGCGGTGTTGTTCAGTGCCAGCAGCAACGGTGCGACATGCGGCGCGATCTTCACCAGGCGGTGTTGCTGCGGCACGAGCAGGCCCCATCCGCATACGCCCCACACACCGAGTGCGATCACGGCCGTAACGATGTGGCCGGAGGTCCAGGGCAGGGCGATGAAGTCGATGACCATGACGACGAGGGCGATGTTGATGATCCTCCGGCTTTCGAAGCGATCGACCAGGCGGCCGGACATGAGGTTTCCGACGGTCGCGGCGACGCCCCAGAACAGCAGCAGTCCCGCGAGGATCCGCGCGTTGCCGCCGGTGACACGATCGAAGGTCAGGCCGATGTACGTGTAGACCATCAGCAGGCCGCCGAAGGCGAACAGTGTCGTCAGGAGCGTGAGCGTGATACGCATGTCCTTGATCGGGGCGAAGCGCGCACGCAGGCTGATGGGGTCCGGCTGGGGAAGTTTCCGCAGCATCACCCAGAGTCCGATCATGGCCGCCAGGCCGAGCGCGGCGACGAACCACAACGTCGTGCGCCAGTCGCCCAGTCCGCCGATGAAGGTGCCGATGGGCGCACCCAGCGCGGTGGCGCCGGCGAGACCCGCCGTGACCGTCGACAACGCGCGGCCGCGGCGTTCGGCGGGAACGAGCGATGCCGCCACGCCCATGGCGGTCGGCGAGAACATCGCCGCGCCCAGGCCGGCCAGCGCGCGACTGGCGAGGACCGTATGCATGTCTGTCGCCATCGCCGTGATGATGTTGCCGACGACGAAGATGCCCAGCGCACTCACCAACAGCGTCTTCCGTGGCCAGCCGCCGGCGACGGCCGCCATGATCGGCGCGAGGATCGCGAACGACAGCGCGTATACGGTGACCATTTGTCCCGCCACGCTGACGGATGTGCCCAGGGAAGCGGCGACGCCCGGCAGGATGCCTGCGACGACGAAGTTGTCGGTGCCCATGGCGAACATGCCAAGCGCCAACATGAGGAGTCTGCGGTCCACGAGGAAAACCTTGCTGGAAAGAGGGAAGGAAGAGGCCGCGCGGGCCCGAAGAATATTTGACCGGTCGTCTATAAAACAGGCAAAAAAAAGAGCGCCAGGCGCGCTACTTGAGCAAGTGGTCGAACGTCATCTCCACGAACATCTCCAGCGGCCGGGCACTCTTCTCGGCCTTCATCCGGAGGATCGAGCCCTGCCAGGCATTCAGGATGTAGGCCGCCGTGGCTTTGGGATCGAGGTAGGCGGGGAGTTCGCCGCTTTCGGCGGCCTCCACCAGCACGGCCTCGATGTCCCGCTGCCAGTTGCCCAGCGCGTTGGACAGATCCGTGCGAACGAGCTCACTGTGATCGGATACCTCTTGCGTGAGGTTTCCGAGCAGGCAGCCACCGCTGTAATTGCGACCCGAATTGACCTTGATGCCGCGCTCGAAGTAATTCCTGAGTCGCGCCAAGGGCGGCAGCGACTTATCCGTGAGCAGACGCTGGCGGGCTTCCGCGTTCTTCGAGGAGTACTTCCGGACCACTTCCTCGGCATAGGCTTCCTTGCTGTCGAAGTAGTAGTAGAACGAACCCTTCGGCACCCGGGTTTCGTCCACAACATCCTTTACGCCGGTCGCGGCGTAGCCTGATCGGGAGAACAGTTTCAGTCCCGATTCGATCAGTTCATTACGGACATCTTCTTTTGCCATA
>DATNJP010000220.1:0-5747 GCA_035603855.1 Luteibacter sp.
GGAAAAAGCCCGCAGGAGGCCGGCCAGGGATGGCCGGCCGTTTCCGCTGAGACAGGATGTCGAATCGGAAACCTCCACTCGCAGCCCGACCCGGCCCGAAGGGCAATAGATAAACGGCCGCTCTTCGCGGCCCTTCCTTTCCGGGTCGCCGCAGGCGTGGCCCCGAGGGTAGTACCCGCCGGCTCTTGCTCCATCGCACAAAAAAGCAAACGCGAGGCCGAAGGCGAGCCCAAGCCCGCCTGTCCTTTATCCTATCGGCATGCCCCGCCAACCACCCCGCGTGCCGACATCGCGCGCACGCCGCCCGACCACTCCCGTCTTCGGACTCGCCCGCGTGCTCTCAAAGCGCGGCATCTGCTCGCGTAGCCAGGGCGAGCGGCTGGCGCGCGAGGGAAGGGTCAGGGTCGATGGGAGGATCGTGCGCGATCCCGAGTTTCCGATCGCGGGCCATGAGCGGATCGAAGTTGATGGAGGCGCCGCGCAGGCGGCTGCACCGGTCTATATCGTGATGAACAAGCCGCGCGGCATCGTCGTGTCCGCTTCGGACGAGAAGGGGCGGGACACCGTGTATTCGCTGCTCGAGGGCGCCGGTCTGCCGTGGATCGGGCCGGTGGGGCGGCTCGACAAGGCAAGCGAGGGATTGCTGTTGCTGTCGAACGACACCGTCTGGGCGGCGGGCATCACCGAGCCGGATACGCATGTGCCCAAGACCTATCACGTGCAGGTGGCCGGTCATCCGGACGACACGACCATCGCGGCGATGCGAGAAGGCGTGCTGGACGAGGGCGAGGCGCTGCGTGCCGGTGCGGCGTCGTTGTTGCGCCAGGGCGAGCGCAACGCCTGGCTGGAGGTGACGCTCGATGAGGGGCGCAACCGGCACATCCGACGCTTGCTGGCCGCGTTGGGATTTGATGTGCAGCGGTTGGTGCGGATCGCGATCGGCGATCTGTCCCTTGGCGATCTGGCCAAGGGACAGTGGCGGCACCTGACCGACGCGGAAGTGGCGATGCTGCGGCGGCGGTAAGCCGGGCGTCAGGCTTTCAGGACGCCCAGCTTCTTGCCGACCTTGGTGAAGGCGGCGATCGCGCGGTCCAGGTGTTCGCGGGTATGCGCGGCGCTCATCTGGGTGCGGATGCGGGCCTTGCCCTGCGGGACCACGGGGAAGAAGAACCCGGTGACGTAGATGCCTTCTTCGAGGAGCTCCGCCGCCATGGCCTGGGCCTGCTTGGCGTCGTAGATCATCACCGGGACGATCGGGTGCTGGCCGGGACGGATATCGAAGCCGGCTTCGGTCATCTTCTCGCGGAAGTAGCGGGTGTTCTCCTTCACGCGCGTGCGCAGCTCACCGGCGGAGGCGAGCATGTCGAACACCTTGCTGCCCGCGGCGACGACGTGGGGCGGCAGGGAGTTGGAGAACAGGTACGGGCGCGAGCGCTGGCGCAGCATCTCGATGACCTCGCGGCGGCCGGTGGTGAAGCCACCCAGCGCGCCACCGAGGGCCTTGCCCAGCGTGCCGGTGATGATGTCGATCTGGTCGAGCACGCCGTGCACTTCGGCGGAGCCGCGGCCGGTGTCGCCGAGGAAGCCGGTGCAATGGCATTCGTCGATGTGCACCAGCGCGTTGTACTTGCGGGCCAGCGCGGTGATTTCCGCCAGAGGCGCGATGAAGCCGTCCATCGAGAACGCACCGTCGGTGGTGATGAGCTTGGTGCGTGCGCCGGCGGCGTCGGCGGCCTGGAGCTGGGCTTCGAGGTCGGCCATGTCGCAATTGGCGTAGCGGAAGCGCTTGGCCTTGCACAGGCGGATGCCGTCGATGATGGACGCGTGGTTCAGCGCGTCGGAGATCACCGCGTCTTCCTCGCCCAGCAGGGGTTCGAACAGGCCGCCATTGGCGTCGAAGCAGGCGGCGTAGAGGATGGTGTCCTCGGTGCCGAAGAAGTCGGCGATCTTGCGCTCGAGTTCCTTGTGCAGGTCTTGCGTGCCGCAGATGAAGCGCACGCTGGCCATGCCGAAACCGTGACTGTCCAGGGCATCCTTGGCCGCCTGGATCACGTCGGGGTGATCGGCCAGGCCGAGGTAATTGTTCGCGCAGAAATTGAGAACCCTGCGGCCGCCTTCGAGCTCGATCTCGGCCGACTGCGGAGAGACGATGATGCGCTCGTTCTTGAACAATCCCTGTTCGCGGATGGATTCGAGTTCGCTGGCGAAACGCGTCTGGCCTGGGTACGACATGGTGGGGACTTCCGGGACGAAGAAGAGTCCCCGATTGTGAGGCCTTTCGTAGAGAGAGAAAACCGCCGCTCAGTGCAGGCCAAAGTCGACACGGGTCGTCTTGCCGCCATCGTCGATGCCCTTGGCATCCGTTTTTGGCGCCACGACGAAGACGCGCTTGTCGTCCGCCTTGCCCTGCAACCACTGCCGGACGGCGTTGGCGCGCCGCTCCGCCAGGTGACGCAGCGCATCGGCGTCCACCGGCATGTTGGTCTCCATCAGGCTCCGCATTTCCTCCGGAGGCTGGGATTTGGTCAGGCCGATCATGTTCTTGGGTTTCGGGAACGAGGCGTGGCGATAGGCCCGCTCGAGGTACTTGTCCTGCTCGGCGGCGGTGGGCGGCGTGGTGTCCTCGCCCTTGTCGTTGACCTGCTCCTGGTGGATCAGGTCGTCCACCATCACGCTGCGCAGGCCGCTCTCGTCCTTGTCGGGGTCCACGCGGCCGACAATGTCCAGGCTGATCGAGGGCTTATCGGTCAGCACCTTGACGATATCCGCGAGCTTGCCCTGCGCGTTCTGGTCGAGCACGGCGGAGCCGGGCGCGAACTCCACGTAGCCCAGATCCTGTCGGCCGCCGCCTACGGAGGCCAGCAAGCGGAACGGCGAGGTCACCGCTTTCACGATGAGGTTTCCGATGGCGCGCCAGACCAGCCCGCCGAGGCTGAACTGGGGATCGTCGAGCGAACCCGAGACGGGGATGCGCACGTCGATGCGCCCCTCGGAATCCTTAAGTAGCGCCACGGCGAGCTTCACCGGGAGATGGCTGACGCCCGGACCCTCGATGCGGTCGCCGAAGGTCAGCTGATCGATGAAGATGTGGTTGTCCGCCTTCAGCTTCCGCTGGTCGAGCATGTAGTGCACGTCGACGTTCAGCCGTCCCTTGGTGATCGGATAGCCGGCGTACTTCCCGGAATAGGGCGACAGGTTGGCCAGCTGGATGCCTTCCGCCTTCGCCGTGATGTCGAGGAAGGCGACGGGTGTCAGCGGGTTGATCGTGCCGACGATGTCGACCGGCGCGTTGTCGTCGAGCTGGCCTTGCAAGGTCAGCTCGGCCGGTGGGGCGCCACCCGTGGTGCCGAACGCGCCGATCTTGCCGGTGAGCTGGTTCACGTCGGCGGTGTAGTTCGGCTTGATGAAGTTGTCGGTGTAGTTCAGGCGACCCTTGGTCAGCGTGACCTGACCGATCTGGATGTCCGCCGGCGTCGTGGTCGCTGCCGTCGCCGTCGCCGTTGAAGGCGCCGTGGATGAGGTCGCCGGTGCGGGTGTCGGTTCGGGTGCTGGCGTTGGTGCGGCGGCCGCCGGCGACGCCTGGGCCTCGGTCACCGATACGGCGCCCGGTGCCTCGGGATTGGCGACGACATCCTGCAGGTTCAGCCGTCCATTCGCATTGACGATGACGCGCGCATAGAAGTCGTCCAGCGCCAGGCCGCCGATCGCGACGTGCGGTGCGGCCTCGCCCATGCGGATGACCATGTTCGTGGCGCTGAGCGACGTCCAGCGCAGGAAGTCCGCGTCCGTCACCTTGTCGAGGACGCGCACGCGCCCCAGCGTCGCCTGCCCGCGATAGGCGATGCGTGCGGGTTCCTTGCCGCGATCGTTGTATCGGACCTGTCCGTCGAGACTGAGCAGGCCACTGGCCACGCGCACGTTGAGCGGTACGGTGGCGAGCGTCTGCAGCGGGGCGACGTCGAGGCGGGTGGTCTTGATCCGCAGGTCGGCGTCGAGCGGCTGCGGCTTCACCTTGCCGGTGACGGCGAAGGTGCCCTTGCCCAGGTTGCCCTTGAGATCCAGCGAGATCGGCCGGCGCATGTCGTCGGACAGGCCGTCGATGCCGAACGAGGTGGCCTGCATCGTGATGGCGTTGCGCTTTCCCGGTGTCTTCGCGTCACGGAGCGTGAGGGAGCCATCGTTCAGCCCGAGATGGGTGATGCTCCAGCGCCACGCCGCGGTGGGCGAGGCCGCTTTCGCCGGTGCGGGCGTCGGCTTCATCACGCCGGCCAGGTCGAGATTGCCATTGGCGAGGCGTTGCAGGTCGAGGGTCAGGCCATCGAGGGTGAGTTGATCGAGCCGCGCTTCGCTGCTCGCGAGATCGACGAGCGCGATCGACGCGGTCATCGACTTCCACAGCACGGGTGAAGCGCGCTTGTTGCGCGGCACGAGCTGGAAGCCGTCGAGGTTCGCCTTCATGCTCGTGATACGCACGGTGGCGGCGTCGCGCCAATCCAGCGCCAGCTGTCCATTGGCGCCGATGCTGCCGCCCGTGATGTCGGCATCGAGCAACGGTGGGGTGAGCGGCATCAGGGCCGCCAGCGATACGTTCTTCAGCGACAGGCTACCGGCATAGCGCTTCGCGGCCAGATCGAGCTTGCCCTGCGTGGCGATGTCGCCACCCGCCATGCGCGCGCCGACATCGAGCGCGGCGACCGGCGCGGCCACGGTGCTCAGGCCGCGCAGGCTGCCTTGTACGTTCTCCAGCACGAGATGCGCGGGCGAGGGCGCGGCGAGATCCGCATATTCGATCCGCGAATCCTTCAGGTTCAGCGCATCGATGCGTACATCCGTGGCCGCTTCATCCTTTGCCGGGGCGGCGCCGGGCGAGGGCGCGGTCAGTGCGTCGAAGTTGCTGGCGCCGCCGGGCAGCCGCGCGTAGCGCACGCTGAAACGATCGAGGGCGACCGTGCCCAGCCGGTAACGGGAGGTCAATGGTTCCAGTGCGGTCAGCGCCGCATCGCCGTGGCCGAGGGCGAGCAGGTCGCTGCCGTCCTTGCCTTTCACCTGCAGGTCGTCGACGGTGAGCCGGCCGCTCAGGACGACGCGGGGCTTGTCCTCGGTCATGGTGAAGTGCAGATCGAGCAACCCGGAAAGCTTGCCGCTTGGCACGGCGACCGGCAAAGGTGCCGGCACGAAGCCCAGGTAGCGCGGCAGGTCGAGGTGGTCCATCCGGAAACTGAGGATGGATTCGCGACTGTTCGCGAAGGGCTTGGTCTGCCCCTGCACGCGCAGGGGGCTGCCGTCGATGTTCATCGCCAGCAGCGGCTGCACGAAGATTTCCGTGGCGCTGGGAAGGCTGGCGATAAACGGGATGCCCAGTTCGATCTGGTCGACCCGATGCGTCGCGTCGAGCACGCGGTCGTCGAAATCGACCTGGCCGCCGTGCACCGCGATATTGGAAAGGGCGAACCGCGCCGGTCCCGTGTCGGGGGCTGCAGGCGCGGCCGCGAAGCGTTCGAGGATATCCGAGAAGTTGAATCGCTGCGGCGCCGTGCGACGCACATGGATGTGCGGGCCGTCGATGCGCAGTTCGTCGAGGATGGGAGCCGCGCGGAACAGCGAGGCCCATGAGGCGTTCGCGGTGAGGCGTTCGACGTCGACGAAGGGCGTCTTGCCGTCGGGCTCGCCGATATGCAGGCGCTCGGCTGTCAGCTTCAGGGTGAACGGATTAAGGCGGATGCCGCCGAGCGTGACCGGGCGGCCCA
>DATNJP010000221.1:0-6534 GCA_035603855.1 Luteibacter sp.
TCGGTGCCACGGTGCAGCAGGCCGATGTGCGGATCGGCGCGGACGATCGTCTCGCCGTCCATCTCCAGCACCAGGCGCAGCACGCCGTGCGCAGCGGGATGCTGCGGGCCGAAGTTCATCGTGTAATTGCGGATTTCTTCCACGGCTTAATTCTCCCGCCAGTGATCGGCGGATTCCGCCCTGGCCTGATCGAGGTCGGCGTCGTTGCGGATCGTGCGCGGCACCAGCACGCGCGGCTCGATCGAAACCGGTTCGTAGACGACACGCTTCTGCTCGGGGTCGTAGCGGACCTCGACATTGCCGATCAGCGGGAAGTCCTTGCGGAACGGATGGCCCACGAAACCGTAGTCGGTGAGGATGCGGCGCAGATCCGGATGGCCATCGAAGATGATGCCGTACAGATCGAACGTCTCGCGCTCGAACCAGTCGGCGCCCGGCCAGATCGGCGTGATCGACGGCACGACCGGAAACGCGTCGTCTTCGCAGAACGCGCGCAGGCGGATGCGCTGGTTGAGTTCGATCGACAGCAGGTGGATGACCGCGGCATAGCGGCGCGGCTGCTCGACCTGGCGCGGACGCTCGGCCCACGTGAAGCGGCCGGCGGACTGCCCTTCCACGCCGCGCGAGAAGCTGTCGCCCTGCGAGGTGTCGGTGTCCCACTCGGTCTGGCCGTAGCTGAGGTAATCCACACCGCAGACGTCGATGACGGTGGTGAAGCGGAAGCCGGCTTCGTCGCGCAGCGCCGTGGCGACGGAGATCAGGTCACGCGGAGCCACCTCGGCGGTGACTTCGTTGCGCTCGACCTTCACCGTCAGCATGTCGCCGAAGCGCGCGGCGAGCCGTTCGACCAGCGAGGTCTCGTTAGTAACGCTCATGTGCGAAGCCCTGTTAACGCGCGATCGTGTGGGTGCGGCGGATCTTCTTCTGCAATTGCAGGATGCCGTGGATCAGCGCTTCGGCCGTCGGCGGGCAACCCGGCACGTAGATGTCGACCGGAACGATGCGATCGCAACCACGCACGACCGAATAGGAATAGTGGTAGTAACCACCGCCGTTGGCGCAGGAGCCCATCGAGATGACCCACTTCGGGTCGGGCATCTGGTCGTAGACCTTGCGCAGTGCCGGGGCCATCTTGTTGACCAGCGTGCCGGCCACGATCATGACGTCGGACTGGCGCGGGCTGGGACGGAAGATGACGCCGTAACGGTCGAGATCGAGGCGCGCGGCACCCGCGTGCATCATCTCGACGGCGCAGCACGCCAGGCCGAAGGTCATCGGCCACATGGAGCCGGTGCGCGCCCAGTTCATCAGTGCGTCGATGCTGGTGACGCCGAAACCACGGTTCACGACCGGCGCATCGCCGTTCGGACGAAGGATGTCGTCGACGAGGTTCAGCGGTTCCGGGTTGTGCATCACCCGGTCGATGCTGGTCATCACTCCCATTCGAGCGCTCCCTTCTTCCACACGTAAGCAAAGCCGACCACGAGCAGCGCGAGGAACAGCGCCATCTCGATCAGCGCGATGGCACCGATCTTGTCGAACACCACCGCCCACGGAAACAGGAAGGCGATTTCGAGATCGAAAATGATGAAGAGGATCGCAATGAGGTAATAGCGCACGTCGAATTTCATGCGCGCGTCTTCAAAGGCCTCGAAGCCGCACTCGTAAGGCGAGAGCTTATCCGCCTCCGGACGACGCGGGCCGGCAAGCATGCCGACCGCCAGGAGGACGAGGCCTAGGCCGACTGCCACGGCAATGAACAACAGGACGGGCCAGTATTGGGCAAGCACGATGCTGCGTACCTCCGCGCCTCGCTGGGCGCATCAGTGACCGTCGACGGGGACGAGCGGTCCGGCTAGTGTCGCCAGAGCTTTTTTCGAATCGATCCAAACGGTTCGATCCGTGCCGGCGCGACAGGCGCGCCAACGACTCCGGATATCCACAATCTCACGTTGGGGAACCGATCTATTGTACCAGTGCGTGCAGGTATGCCGACAAGCCTTAATGGGGGAAAAACTGCATCGCGACGGTGCAATCGCAGGCTTTTACCCCTCGGGGCGGACAATGGGCGCTGGCATGCGCCCTTATGTCACATCGTCTGGGTCGGACGCTCGGAAGCCAGCGTGCCTGCCAGCAACCCTTCGATGCGCTGCCGGGCGGCCTCGCTCTCGGGTGATTCGTTGAACTGGATGCCCACCCCGGCCGTACGGTTGCCCTGGGCACCGACGGGGGTGATCCAGACCACCTTGCCGGCGACGGAAATGCGCTCGTTCTCGTCGATCAGGGTCACCAGGAGGGCCACTTCGTCGCCCAGGCTGTAGCGCTGGGCCGTAGGCGCGAACAGGCCGCCGGTCTTCAGGTAGGGCATGTAGGAGACGTACAGGGAATTCACGTCCTTGATCTTCAGCGACAGGATGCCCTGGCGCGGCGAGGAGCTGGTGGCGTTCATGGACATGGGATTCCCTTGGTTGACGGCATCCTAGCTAGGCCAAGGGCCGGGCCACAAGCCCGACGGGGTCGGGATCCTGGCCGGCCCATCCGTAGCGGTCATAGATCCACGGCGTGGAGAGGTCCGCGGTGAGTTTGACGAAGGCCGGGCCGGGGACGTCGCGCAGCGGCAGCAGCCATCCGCCATCGCCCGACGGTTCCAGCGGCGCTTTACGCCAGGGCCACACGGCCGCGCCCTGCCCGTCCACAAGGACCACCCGCAAGCGCAGCCGGGCCAGAGGGCCGGGCTGCCACGGAAGACGGACATGACCACCTACCGGCGCAGGCTGTGGCCGGTCGAAGCGCTCCGGGCGCGAGGCCACGCCGAGCATCCGCTTGCGACTGAGGGCCATCTGGGTCGCGTGTTCGAGGACCGCGTGGATCTTCGTCGCCTGCCGCTCGGGATCGGCATCGAGGACCAGCAGGTCTTCCGGCGCCGACTGCTCGGTGCCGTGCACCATATACGTGAGCACGTCGGCCGTGGACCCCGTGGCGGCCAGGGCCAGCCTCGCCAGGACATGGGCCGACCCGTGATCGGGATGGGTGTCGCCCAGGTCGGGAATGACGACGAGGTTCGGTCGCGTCCGTTCCACCACCCGGCGCATGGCGCCGACGGCCTGGCCATGGCGCAGGCGCAGCTCCTCGGTGACCTGCATGTCGTGCCAGCCGAAGGCATGGAGGTGATCGGGCCCGACGCCGAGGCGGGCCAGCGCCGCGCCCACTTCCTTGCGGCGACGGGCGCCCCAGCGGGCACGCGCGGCCGCATCGATCACGAGGCGCCGCTCCATCCAGCGCTGCGGCCACGGGTTGTCGTCGCCGTCGGTCAGCAGCAGCACGTCGACACGCCCGCCCGCCCCCAGCACGCGCTGGATCAGCATGCCGGCGGCCAGCGATTCGTCATCGGGATGCGGGGCGACGACGAGGAGGCGGGTGCTGCGGTCGATGACCGGATGGCGTGACACGAGGTGTTCCTTGCGATTCGATACGTCGGCTCGATTAAGACCGAAGCCGCGATAAGAGCGCGTCAACGCCAGGCGGCAAGCAACTCGAGGAGGATCAGGTCCGCCCGCAAGGGTCCGCGCAGTGCGTCGCGCGCCCGGTTGGCCTTGCCGTACCAGCCGTCGAGCGCCTCGTCGTCCAGTTGGCTGTCCAGCGGCGCGGCCTTGCCGGCGGCGCGCGAACGCAATTCGTCGGTCGCGGCCTGGGCGGCGAACCAGAGGTAGCGCGCGGGTTCGGCGGCCTGCCAGCGCTTGATCACTTCCATGGGATCGCCGCGGCCCGCGGCCAGGGCCTTGAGGTCGTTGCGGACTTCGCTGCGCTGCTTGAGCGCCCCGTCGCCGGCCCACGCGCGCGCCATGCCGGGATTACCGCCGGCGGCGTCCAGCGCGGCCGGCGCATCGGGAACGCCCTCGGCACGAAGCCATTCGAGCGAAACCTCGCGCGACGGCACCAGGAAGTCGATGCGCTGGCAACGGCTGCGGATGGTGGCCGGCAAGCGCGCCGGCTCGTCGGCGACGAGCACCAGCAGGGTCGAGGGCGTCGGCTCTTCCAGCGTCTTCAAAAGGGCGTTGGCCGCCGCGGCGTTCATCGCGTCGGCAGGATCGATGGTCACCACCTGCCAGCCGCCAAACTGGCTCGACATGGACAGGCGTTGAGAAAGATCGCGGATCTGGTCGACGACGATCTCGCTGCGGGTGACGCCATCCTTGCGCAAGCCGAACGACAGCGTGACCAGGTCCGGATGCGTCCCGGCGGCCACCAGCTGGCAGCTGCGGCAGGTGCCGCAGGCATGGCCTTCGGAGGGATGCTGGCAGAGCAGCCCCTTGACGAAGGCCGCGAGGAAATCGCGTTTGCCGAGGCCGGCCGGCCCGGCGAGCAGGAGCGCATGCGGCAACGCATCGCGCTCGCGACGGGACTGAAGCCGCGCCCATGCGTCGGCGTGCCACGGACGCGCGGTCACGACGGCACCCCGGCAAACAGACCGGCGACGCCCGCGATAGCCTGTTCGAGCACGCCGGCGGGCGACGCGCTGGCGTCCAGCACGCGGAAGCGCGCCGGGTCGGAAGCGGCACGCTCGCGATAGGCGGCACGCACACGCTCGAAGAAGGCATCGCCTTCCACTTCGATGCGATCGGCGTCGCCACGACCGGCGGCACGCGCACGGCCGGTGCTTACCGGCAGGTCGAGCAACAGCGTCACGTCGGGCTTGAGGCCCATGGCGGCCCAACGCTCCAGCTCCGCGATGCGGTCGACCGGCTGGCCGCGCCCACCACCCTGGTAGGCATAACTGGCGTCGGTGAAGCGGTCGCAGAGCACCCAGCGGCCAGCGGCCAGCGCCGGCTCGATCACCTGACGCACCAATTGCGCGCGCGAAGCGAACATGAGCAGCAATTCCGCTTCGGCGCTGAGTTCGTTGTTGGCGGCATCGAGCACGACGCCGCGCACGGCTTCGCCGACGACCGTGCCGCCCGGCTCACGGGTGACCACAAGATCGACGCCCTGACCTCGCAGGTGTTCTTCGAGGCCGCGCAGCAACGTGCTCTTGCCGGCGCCTTCGCCGCCTTCGAGGGTGATCAACCGGCCGCGCTGGGGAGGGGTCACTTGCATCGCTTCAACTGGTAGCAGGCCACGGCCCGGTTATGTTCTTCGAGGGTGGAGGAGAACACATGGCTGCCATCGCCGCGCGCCACGAAGTAAAGCTCCTTGCCTTCGGCGGGATGCAGCGCCGCCTGGATGGCCGCACGCCCCGGCAGGGCGATCGGCGTCGGCGGCAGGCCAACCCGCATGTACGTATTGTAAGGCGTGTCGGTGGTCAGGTCGCTCTTGTGGATGTTGCCCGCATAGGCGGCGCCCATCCCGTAGATGACGGTGGGATCGGTCTGCAGGAGGATGTGCTGCTGCAGCCGGCGCACGAACACCCCGGCGATCCGCGGACGCTCGTCCGCCCTGCCCGTTTCCTTCTCCACGATGGACGCGAGGATCAGCGCCTCGTAGGGAGAAGCCAGCGGCAGGTCCTGCGCACGGCCCGCCCAGGCGCTATCCAGGGTTTTCGACATCGCCGCATAGGCGCGCTTCAGGATGCTGGAATCGGTGTCGCCCTTCACGTAGGCGTAGGTTTCCGGAAGGAAGCGGCCCTCGGGCGTGTCGCCCTCGGCACCCAGCTGCTTCATCAAGTCGGCGTCGTCGACGCCCGCCGTATCGTGGCTGATCGTGTCCACCGCGGCGAGCGCACGACGCAGGTCCGCGAACGTCCACCCATCCACGATGGTGAAGTTGCGTTGCATCACCCTGCCGCTGGCCATGTCACCGATGAGGTCGCGCGGCGTCATGCCGGGGCGCAAGGCATATTCGCCGGCATGCAGGCGACCGGACGCATGCATCTGCATCGCGAGCAGGCGCCAGTACAACGGCGACGCCTGGCTGGCCTTGCGATTGCGCAGGTCGCGGACGATGTCCTTGAACGAGGCACCGCGCGCCACGTCGATGCTCTGCCCCGCCGCCGGAACCGCCAGCGGCGAGCGTGCGAAGCGGGCCCAGTCGAACCACAGCCATGAACCCGCGGCGATGATCGCGACCAACACCACCAGCAAGATGACACGCCAGAGGGCGATGCCGCGCACTTTCATCGATCGGTATCCTTGGGACCGGAGGACGGGGGCAACCCGATATCGCGCCAGTGCGCCTGCAAGGCGCGGGTGACGGGGCCGGGCTGCCACGAGCGGGTGGCGAACACCCGAACAGGCAGCATGCCGCGAACGGCGGACGTGAGGAAGACCTCGTCGGCCTCGACGAGTCGAGCCAGGTTCATCCGAACCTCGGCGACGTCACGCACGGCGAGGACTTCCGCCCGCGCGACGCCGGCCACGCCGCAACGATCCACGGGCGGCGTGACGAGTTTCCCGTTGAAGACCGCGAACAGGTTCGCCGCGGTGGCGCTGACGACGTGCCCCGCCATGTCCAGCATCAGGCCCTCGTTGATGGCAGGGTCGTCCCACTCGGCCCGGGCCATCACCTGCTCCAGCCGGTTGAGATGTTTCAACCCCGCGA
>DATNJP010000222.1:0-9692 GCA_035603855.1 Luteibacter sp.
GGTGCGCAGGCGCTCGTTGATCTGCCTGTTCTCACGCTCTCGCCGCTGCTGGACCGTCTGCATCGCCAGCAGCCGGATACCTACGCCGATGAGGGTGATGACGGCAAGGCCGACGAAGGTGGAAAGCAGGGCCTGCCAGGAGCTGAAATCGAGATTGCGCACGCATGTTCCTCGGGTTGAGAAGCGCGAGCCCGATGTCGTCGCCCCATCGCGCAAGGGCATCGCGTAGGGCCCGGGTCGGTCCCCATGCCTTGCTGACGACGGCCCGCAGCTCGGCAAAGATGGGTGACCCCTGATTGGTCTGCTAAGAGTAACTAAATACCCAATTTGGGTAATATTGCACGATCAAGCTTGCATCGATCCGAAAACAGATGCGTGACGAGATCGGCTACCGCTGCGCATCCAGCCACGGAGACGGTGCCGCGGCATGCAGGATTTCGTCGAGATGCCAGTGGCGACGTGACGCTACAATGGCGGACCAGACATTGCTCTCTTGCCCCTCCATGAGGGTGCATTTTCCGGCGGGCCTGTGCTTCGCCACGAGATATCAATCAGTTAGGCCGCTTATGCTCCTGATGATCGACAACTACGACAGCTTCACCTTCAACCTCGTCCAGTACCTGGGCGAACTGGGGCAGGAAGTGAAGGTCGTAAGAAATGACGCCCTGACCGTCGCGGACATCCGCGCGCTGGCGCCTTCACGGATCATGATCTCTCCGGGCCCCGGTACGCCGGACGATTCGGGTGTTTCCCTCGACATCCTCAGCCAGATGGCCGGGGAAGTGCCGATTTTCGGCGTCTGCCTCGGTCACCAGGCCATCGGCCAGGTGTTTGGCGGCAAGGTGATCCGGGCGCGCGAGATCATGCACGGCAAGACCTCCGCGGTGCGTCACCTGGGCAAGGGCGTATTCGCCGGCCTGCCGAATCCCTTCGAGGCCACGCGCTACCACTCGCTCGTGGTCGAAAAGGACTCCGTGCCGGACTGCCTGGAAGTCACCGCCTGGACCGAGCGCGAGGACGGCAGCATCGACGAGATCATGGGCCTGCGCCACCGCACGCTCGATATCGAAGGCGTGCAATTCCACCCGGAATCGATCCTCACCCAGCACGGCCACGACCTGCTGCGCAATTTCCTCGGCATGCCGTTGCCGCTCGCCGCGTAAGAAGGATCCACGCTCCATGCCGATGACTCCCTCCGAGGCGCTGCTGCGCACGATCGAGCACCGCGAGATCTTCCACGACGAGATGATCGAGTTGATGCACCAGATCATGCGTGGCGATGTCAGTCCGCTGATGACGGCGGCGATCCTCACGGGCTTGCGCGTGAAGAAGGAAACGGTCGGCGAAATCACGGGCGCCGCGCGCGTCATGCGCGATCTTTCGGCGAAGGTCGATGCCGGCCCGCATCCGCATTTCCTCGATATCGTGGGTACCGGCGGTGACGGCGCGTCCACGTTCAATATTTCCACGGCCTCGATGTTCGTCGCCGCCGCCGCGGGTGCGCGCGTGGCCAAGCATGGTGGCCGCAGCGTATCGTCCAAGTCCGGCAGCGCCGACGTGCTGGAAGCCCTTGGCGCCCGCATCGACCTGCTGCCTGCGCAGGTCGCGGTGTGCATGGAAGAAACCGACATCGGTTTCATGTACGCGCCCAACCATCACCCGGCCATGAAGGTGGTGTCCCCTGTACGCCGCGAAATGGGCGTCCGGACCATCTTCAACATCCTTGGGCCCCTGACCAATCCGGCCGGTGCGCCGAATATCCTCATGGGCGTGTTCCATCCCGATCTGGTCGGCATCCAGGTGCGCGTATTACAGGCCCTGGGCGCGAAGCACGCGATGGTGGTCTGGGGCCGCGACGGCATGGACGAGATTTCGCTCGGCGCCGGCACGCTGGTGGGTGAATTGCGTGACGGCACGGTGCGCGAGTACGAGATCGAACCGGAAGACTTCGGCCTGTCGATGGCCTCCAGCCGCAATCTTCGCGTGGACAACGCCATGGAGTCGAAGGCCATGCTGCTCGACGCCATTTCAGGCGTGCCGGGCGTGCCCCATGACATCGTTTGCCTGAACGCCGGCGCGGCGCTCTACACCGCCGATGTCACACCCTCGATACAGGCCGGCATCGATCTCGCCCGCGCCACCATCGCAAGCGGCTCGGCTCGTGTAAAAATGGACGCGTTTTTAGCCGCGACACAGCGGCTCGGCGCCTGATATGGTCGGGACTCCCCAACGTCCCTGCCTTACCCTAGGAAGCTCCCCCGATGTCCGACATTCTTCATCGCATCCTCGCCCGTAAGAGGGAAGAAATCGCAGAGCGCAGCCGCACGGTCACGCTCGACGATCTGGCCGCCCGCATCGCAGGCCTGGAAGACACGCGCGGCTTCGTCGCCGCTATCGATTCCCGCTTGCACGACGGGAAACCCGCGGTCATCGCGGAGATCAAGAAGGCAAGCCCGAGCAAGGGCCTGATTCGCGCCGACTTTGATCCCGCGACCATCGCGCGCAGCTACGAACAGGGCGGCGCCACCTGCCTGTCCGTGCTCACCGATGCGGACTTCTTCCAGGGCCACGAGGACTTCGTCCGACAGGCGCGCGACGCATGCGCGCTGCCGATCCTGCGCAAGGATTTCATCATCGACGAATACCAGGTGTACGAGGCCCGCGTCATCGGCGCCGACTGCATCCTGCTCATCGTCGCCGCATTCGCCGACAAATCGGGCGACGATGTGATCTACGACGAGAACAGCCTGACCGAGCTGTCGATGCTCGCGGCGGAGCTCGATCTCGACGTGCTCGTCGAAGTGCACAACGAAGAAGAACTCGAAGTGGCCCTGGGTCTCCCGGCCCCGCTGATCGGCGTGAACAACCGCAACCTGCGCACCTTCGAGACCTCGCTGGGTACCTCGCTGAAGCTCAAGGATCGCGTCGGTCCGGATACCGCCATCGTCGCGGAATCGGGCATCCATACGACCGAGGACGTTCGCAAGCTGCGTGAGGCGGGCATCCACACCTTCCTGGTGGGAGAGGCCTTCATGCGCGCGGCCGATCCGGGCGCGGAGCTGCAGAAGCTCTTCGGTTCCTACTCGCACTCACAACGACCCTAACGCGATGACCCAGGGGATGGAGACGGCGGCGTCCGAGGATGCCGTCGCCGACGCACGTCGCGTCGTGTTGTTCGATTTCGACGGCGTCATCGTGCGCCACCAGACGCTGGAGCTGTTCTTCCGCGACCGTCTCTCGGGCGCGGGGCGCTGGCGGTTGCTGCTGGCCCTTCCGCTGGTGCCACTCGTCCCCTTGTTGATCGGCAGCGTGGCGGGCAATCGCTTCCTGGGCCGGGTCTTCCTGCGGGTGGTGACGTTCGGCCGCCGCGAGGCCGCCTACCGGCGTATGGTCGAGGCCTACGGACGTGCCTACGCGCGCCGGCCGGGCGTTTTTCTCCGCGATGCCGTTGCCACGTTGCGTCGCCATATCGATGCCGGCGACCGCGTGGTGGTCGTCAGCGGCAACGACCTTTCCATGGTGGAATCGATCCTCGACGAGGTGAACCTCACCGGTTATGAGTTGATCGCGTCACAGACGCGCGGTGGCCTGTTCGGCGTGCACTTCACGCGTCACAACGTGGACGGCGTGAAGGTGCGAACCCTGGACAGGGCGGGTATTCCCCGGCCATGGAGCATCGCCTACAGCGACTCGCTCTCCGACCTGCCGATGCTCAGGGCGGCTGAAGCCGCGAAGTTGATCAATCCCACGCCGAAGCTCGCGAAGAAGGCCGGCAGGGCCCTGGGCGACAAGCTCGAAGTGCTGCACTGGTTCTAGCGCAGGAAGTAGTTCCCCAACTGGTAAAGGCTGATGCCCACGATGAGGCAGCCGACCGCGGTCATGACGTAGCGTGGCGGCAAATGCCTGACCAGCCAGGCAGCCACCGGCGCGGCGATGACGCCACCCGTAAGCAGTCCCAAGACGATCGGCCAGTGCGTGATGCCCATGTGCGCGATCAGCGTCGTGGAGATCGCCACGGTGACCACGAATTCGGCCGCGTTCACCGTCCCGATCGTCTGCCGCACCGCGCCGCCGCGGGCGAGGAGGGTGGACGTGGCGATCGGCCCCCAGCCGCCACCGCCGATGGCGTCGAGCAGCCCGGCGAAGAAGCCCAGGACACCCTTGTGGCGGACGCGATGGTGCGAAATGACCTTGCCCGAGGCGCGCACCAGCACGACCACGCCGAGGATCAGCAGGTAGGCATACACGAAGGGTTTCAGGGCCTCGCCGGGAACGCTGGCCAGGAACCATGCGCCGATGATCCCGCCAATGACCCCGGGAATGGCCAGGCGACGGAAGGCTTTCCAGTCGACATTGCCAAACAGCGCGTGGGAGCCGCCCGATACACCCGTGGTGAACACCTCGGCCGTGTGCACGGTGGCGCTGGCAACAGCCGGCGACAGGCCGAGCGCCAGCAGCACGGCGTTGGAAACCACGCCGTACGCCATGCCAAGGGCACCATCGACCAGCTGGGCAAGCAGGCCGACGCCGACGAAGGAGAGGAACTGGGTCCAGTCCATGCGCGATCCACGTGGTGGTCTGGAAGCCACCATATACGAGGACGATGCGTTCCCCACATGAAGGAATGATGGGATCGCTTGCGTACGGCGTCACGCCGCCGCTAGCCTCCCTCTCTCACGTCCCCATTGGATCGCCGATGTACCTTTCCTCCCTGCGCGAGCTGGCGCTCGGCAGCCGCCTCAAGGCCTTGAGCGATCAGTTCTACCAGGCCGTCGACGAGGTCTACAAAGCCTGTGGCGCCGGCATCGAGTCGCGCTGGTTCCCCGTGCTCCGCTACCTGCGCGACGTCGGTCCGACCACGGTCACCGACATGGCCCTCGCGATCGGCCAGACGCACTCCGCGGTGAGCCAGCTGGCGGACCGCCTGGTGGACGCGGGCATGGTCGTGCGCCAGCGGGACCCCCAGGACGGGCGGCGCAGCGTGCTGGCCCTCACCGACGCCGGTGAGCGGGCCCTGGGTGCCCTCGGCCCCGTGTGGCTGGCCATCCGGCGCGGCATGGCGGAATCCCTCGGGCCGAGGGGCATCGCCCTTCTCGACGCCATCGACGGCTGCGAACAGGCCTTGGCGGAGCGTCCGCTGGTTGCGGCGATCCTCGACCAGCGAGCCGCCCTGTCACGCGCGGGTGTGGAGGTGGTTCCCTTCGAGCCGGGCCTGCGCGAACACTTCCGCCGGCTCAACCAGCAGTGGCTGGAGCGCCATTTCCGCGTGGAGGATGTCGACAGGGCGCTGTTCGCCGACCCGGAGGGGATGATCCTCGGTGTCGGCGGTGCGATCTTCTTCGCGCTCTACGCGGGCGAGGTCATCGGCACCTGCGCGCTCATCTGCGAGAGCGAGGGCGTGTACGAGCTGTCGAAGATGGGCGTGGACGAGAATTACAGGGGGCTGGGCGCCGGTCGAAAGCTGCTCGACGAGGCCGTGGCCGAATTCCGCCGTCGGGGCGGCCGCGAGCTGTTCCTGGAATCGAACAGCCGCCTGGGCAGGGCCCTTGGCATGTACGAACGGGCAGGCTTCGTTCGCCAGCCATCCATCCGCCCGGGCTCGCATTACGAGCGGGCGGATGTCTACATGGTCTACCAGGGCGCCTGACCCCGGGGAGCGCGGCGCCTTAGCGGGTGCCGCGCACCACGATGGTCTTGCCGGACACGTCGATCATTCGCTCTTCCTCGAGCTGCTTGAGCACCCGGCCCACCATTTCGCGCGAGCAGCCGACGATCCGGCTCACTTCCTGGCGGGAGATCCGGATCTGGGTGCCATCCGGGTGGGTCATGGCGTCCGGCTCCTGGCAGAGATCGAGCAGGGTGCGTGAGACCCGGTTCGTCACGTCCATGAATGCCATGCGGCTGACCTGGCGGGAGGTGCGGAGCAGACGCTGGGTCAGCTGCGAACCGATCGCGAAGAGCAGTTTGGGGCATTCGGCCGCCAGCGGGCCTTCCAGTAGCTGGAAGAGCCGCTCGTAGCTGATCTCGGCCATTTCGACGGCCGTGCGGGTGCGGACCAGCGATTCACGCTGTGCCTGCTCCACGAAAAGCCCCATCTCGCCAATGAACTGGCCCCGGTTGATATAGGCCAGGATCAATTCACGGCCTTCTTCGTCCTCCGTGCAGACGGCAAGCGAGCCGTCGACGACGTAATAGAGCGTGTTGGCCGGGTCTCCCGGCCGGATGATCGCCGTCTTCCCCGGATAGCGACGGCGGTGGCAAGCATCCAGAAAACGGCCCATGGAGGCCGGGTCGGGCGCAAAGCTCGAGGGAGCCTGCGACCGTTCGAACGCCTGTTGCAACAGATATTTGAGTTGAGCCACAGCAGATTCCGTTGAGCCTCAATGGCATGGCGTCCCCTTCAGCGGCCGGCTGACGGATTTCCGTCAGGCGTCGCCGACTCGCCATGTCCCTTTCCGATTATTGCAGACATCCGGGCGCCAAAATCCACCATTTCGAGGTAGGCGTCTCAAAGTGTGTTCAATTCCTCGCCATCTTGCCTCATAATTTCACCCCCTCGGCGTCCAGACCCCTTGTCTCACGCCGTACACAAGCGCCGGGCAGACTCTGGTCTGGTTCGTATGCTTTTTCTTTGCGGGGACCCTTGCTGCTAACCCGCGTCTGCTGCTGGCCGTATCCCCCGGCCTCGGAGAGTCGCTGTGGTCAAACCGCTTCCCCGCCTTCGCCTGCAAGGGTTCAACAACCTTACCAAGGCGCTGAGCTTCAACATCTACGATATCTGCTATGCGGTTTCCGAACAGCAGCGGCAGAACTACATCGAGTACATCGATGAGCAGTACGACGCCGACCGCCTGACGCAAATTCTTACGGACGTGGCGGAGATCATCGGCGCCAACATCCTGAACATCGCTCGCCAGGATTACGATCCGCAGGGCGCGTCGGTCACCATCCTCATCTCCGAGGAGCCGGTGGTCGAGAAGCTCGGCCGCGACACCATCTCGGGCGCCGTCGTCGCGCACATGGACAAGAGCCACATCACCGTCCATACGTATCCGGAAACGCATCCGCACAACGGTATCGCCACCTTCCGCGCCGATATCGACGTGGCCACCTGCGGCGTCATCTCGCCGCTGAAGGCCCTGAACTACCTGATCGACAGCTTCGAGTCGGACATCGTCATCGCGGATTACCGCGTGCGTGGCTTCACGCGCGACGTGAAGGGCAAGAAGCACTTCATGGACCACAAGATCAACTCGGTGCAGGACTACCTGGCAAAGCACATCCGCCAGAAGTACGAGATGTTCGATGTGAACGTGTACCAGGAGAACATCTTCCACACGAAGATGCACATCAAGGACTTCGACCTCGACACCTACCTGTTCGAGGCGCAGGCCGACGATCTCTCCTTCAAGGAGCGCCAGCGCATCGAGTCACTGCTGCGCCGCGAGATCGAGGAACTGTTCCACGGCCGCAACCTGATGTAACCGACATCCTGCTCCAACGAAAGCCCCGCCTCGCGGGGCTTTTTTTTGCTCGCCGACACGACGAAGGTCGCCTGACACGTCGTGTCGACGCACGGGCAGGGCGTCTTCACGCGGTGCGCATTAGCTTTGCATCCATGCGTCCGCTGCTGCTTTTCGTCCTGCTGCTCGCCCTCGTCGCCCTGGTATGGGTGAATGGCTGGCGTCCTCCCGATCGCTTCAATCCGTGGGCGCCGCTCGATCTGAAGGCGGAGCCGGACGTCTTTCTTCGCTTCAAGCTGCACCGGCTTGGCGATGACCCGGTGATGTGCCGTGCGGCGATTCGCGACGCGGGCGCCGTCTTCACGCCGGTTGCCGATCATGAAGAGGTTAGCGGTTGCGGATGGAGCGATGCCGTGCGCCTCAGCGGCATCGGCGCCACGCGGCTTTCGTCTCCCGTGATGCTGACGTGCCCGTTGACGGCATCCCTGGTGTTGTTCGAGCGCCATGTGTTGCAGCCGCAGGCGGAACGCGCTTTCGGCTCGCGTGTACGTGTGGTCGAGCACGTCGGCAGTTACGCCTGCCGCAACATCTACCACCGCGACCAGGCGCCACTCAGCCGGCATGCGCGTGCGGATGCCATCGACGTCACGGCGTTTCGCCTTGCGAACGGGCGTGAGATCAGCGTGGAGCGCGATTGGAACGATCCCACCGAAGGCGGGTTCCTGCGTGCGCTGAGGGCAGGGGGCTGTCCTTACTTCGGGGCCCTGTTCGGCCCCGATTACAACGCGGCGCACCGCACGCATTTCCACGCGCAGGGTGGCGGTTTCGGCTACTGCCGCTAGATGCGGTAAGCCACCGTCTTCATGACGGTCGATGCCGCATGCATCAGGCGGGGCAGGGGCCAGGGCAATTCCACGCCACCACGGGCCTCCGCCGCTTCGGCGTGGCGGATCTCATCGGCCTGCATCTGGCGAAGAATCGCCCGCGAGCGGTCGTCCTGGGCCGGCAGGCGCTCCAGGTGGTCGGCGAGGTGGGCTTCCACCTGGCGTTCCGTTTCCACGACGAAGCCCAGGCTGATCGGGTCGCCCACGGCGGCCGCGACCACGCCGATGGCATAGCTTCCCGCGTACCAGAGGGGGTTGAGCAGGCTGGGGCGGCTGTCCAGCTGCTTCAGGCGCTCCGCGCACCAGGCAAGGTGATCGGTCTCCTCCTGGGCGGCATGCATCAGGTGCTGGCGCGTCTCATCCGTGCGTGCGAGCGCCGCCTGACCCACGTACAGAGCCTGCGCGCAGACCTCGCCGACATGGTTGATGCGCATCAGGCCGGCGGCATGGCGGCGTTCGTCGTCGCTGAGGGGCGCATCGGCCACCGTGTCGCCCGGCGAGCGCTGCACGGGTTCCGGCGAGCCCGCGACGGCCTCCATGGCGCGCTCCAGACCGGAGAGCAGGCGGTCGAAGGGACTCAGAGAGCGGACGGACATGAGGACACTCCTGACGTACGGGACGACACACGTTACAATGTCCTTCGCCCGATGCCAGGTGAAGGCGCTGCGGCCGCTTGTCGCGGTGCTCTTCCCATGTGCCGGGCAGGCTTGTGAAACGGCCCGGTCATCATGTTATGATTGTCGGCCCAAAGCTCACCTGCACGGTGGGCTTGCGCGATGAGGGAAAAGTTCGCTATTCTCTCGCGCCTTTGCTTTCACCGATTCCGTGTTCCGTCTGTCCAGGCGGCAAACCAGGTATTTGAAATGAAAACGTTCACCGCCAAGCCGGAAAGCGTCAAGCGCGATTGGTTCGTGGTTGATGCCACGAACAAGACCCTTGGTCGTCTGTCGACCGAGATTGCGCGTCGCCTCCGCGGCAAGCACAAGCCCGAGTTCACCCCGCACGTCGACACCGGCGATTACATCGTCGTGATCAACGCCGGCAAGGTGGCCGTGACGGGTGCCAAGCTGGACGACAAGATGTACCACCGCTTCACCGGCTACGTCGGCAACCTGAAGACCACGAGTCTCAAGGATCTGCTGGCCACCCACCCGGAGCGCGTGGTCGAGATCGCGGTCAAGGGCATGCTGCCGAAGAACCCGCTGGGCCGTGCGATGTACCGCAAGCTCAAGGTCTACGGTGGTGCCGAGCACCCGCACACCGCACAGCAGCCGCAGGCGCTGGAAATTTAAGGAACCGACATGGCAACTTCGCAGAATTACGGCACCGGCCGCCGCAAGACCTC
>DATNJP010000223.1:0-5651 GCA_035603855.1 Luteibacter sp.
GATGCCCGACACGCCGGCCTACCAGGCGCTATTGCGCGGCGGCTTCGCCGACTATCGCCTCGAGGTGGATGGCCTCGTCGAACAGCCGGCCCGGCTTTCGCTCGACGAACTCAAGGCGCTGGGGACGCGCACCCAGATCACGCGACACGACTGCGTGGAAGGCTGGAGCGTCATCGGCAAATGGACGGGCACGCCGCTGGGCGCCGTGCTCGACCACGTACGCCCGAAGGCCGAAGCGCGCTACGTGGTGTTCCACTGCTTCGACAACTACGAGGAAGACACGCCGTACTACGAGAGCATCGACCTGGACGAGGCGCGTCATCCGCAGACCTTGCTGGCCTATGAGCTCAACGGCGCGTCGCTTCCCGTGCCCAATGGCGCGCCACTGCGCCTGCGCGTGGAACGGCAACTGGGCTACAAGCACGCGAAATACATCAGCCGCATCGAGGTCGTCGCGAGCTTCGCGGACATCGGCGACGGCAACGGCGGGTACTGGGAAGACAACGGTTACGAGTGGTACGCGGGCATCTGAAACAGGGCTTTTCCGCATTGCGTCACAACGGTGCCTGAAAAAAAGGGCTCGAAATGCAAAAAATCTTGCAGGACCCTATTTTCAGCGGACCAAAGCAACGTTAGAGTGAGTCGCCCGCTGGGCACCGGCCGGAACGGCCGCCTCATTCGATCAAAGTGACAAGGATAACCATGGCCAAGACCACCAAAACGGCGGCGAAGAAGGCCGCTGCCAAGGCTCCCGCCAAGGCTGCGAAGGCGCCGGCCGCCCTCAAGCCAATCAAGGATCCGCTGTCGAAGTCGTCGCTCGTCTCGCACATCGTCGAGCAGAGTGGCGTCGACAGCAAGAGCGTGAAGGCCGTCCTGGCCTCGCTGGAAGGCGCGATCTCCGCGTCCGTCCACAAGAAGGGCGCTGGCACGTTCACGCTGCCCGGCCTGCTGAAGATCACCTCGGTCGCCGTCGCGGCGAAGCCGAAGCGCAAGGGCAAGGACCCGTTCACGGGTGAAGAGCGTTGGTTCGCCGCCAAGCCCGCATCGGTCAAGGTCAAGGTCCGTCCGCTCAAGAAGCTCAAGGACGCGGCCGCCTGATCCTTCGCGGTGGTTCGTCCACCGCGACCGACGAGGTAACCGAAAGCCTCCGCCCCCTGGGCGGAGGCTTTTTTCATGGGGCCATGCCGAAAGTCATGCTTGACTACACGTGTCGTCAAGCGCACGCTGCCTACATCTGTAGTCAGGAGTCGCGGCATGAGCAAGAAGACGATCGGTGACCAGGAGCTCGCGCTCCTGCAATACATCGAGGAAGCGCCGAAGAGTTCCGTGGCGGAGGTCTGCGCCGGCTTTGGCGAAGCGCGCGGACTGGCGCGCTCCACCGTGCTCACGATGATGGAACGCCTCCGCGCCAAGGGCTACCTCACCCGCCGCAAGATCGACAACAGCTTCCGCTACAGCGCCACCAACGGCGCGGGCGAAGTGATGACCGGCGCCGTCGCGCGCTTCGTCGAAAAGACCCTGCAGGGTTCGGTATCTCCCTTCGTCGCCTGGATGTCCGAGCGCGGCCAGGTCAGTGATGCGGAACTCGCCGAACTCGAGGAACTCGTCGGCACGCTGCAATCGCGGCGCAAGGGTCGCTGACATGGACGCCTTCCTGGAAACCCTGCTCACCCGCCTCGCCTATGCATCGGTACAGGCGCTGGTGCTCGCCCTCGTGGTGTACGCAGCGTGCCGCTTGCTGCCCAACCTCTCCGCCGCCGTGCGCAGCACGCTGTGGTGGCTGCTGGGCGCGCAGCTTCTCGTCGGGCTGTTGTGCCCCGCCCCGTTCGCGCTGCCGTTGTTGCCCGCCGTAACCCCCACGGTCGTCCTCACCGGTGCGCCCGTCGTCCTCAGCGACATGCCGGTCGATGTCGCGGAGCCCGCCTCGGGCATCTCGTGGGTCGGCATCGTGCTTGGTGCCTGGGCGCTGGCGATCATCGTGCAGCTTGTCGTCGCCGGCATGCGCGGTTACCGGCTTGCCGGTGTCGTCCGCCGCTCCATGGCGCATGACGATGTCCGCGTGGAAACGCTATGCGCCCGTCGCGCCCGTGAACTGGGCTTGCGCCGCTCACCGCGCCTGGCGGTCTCCGATGAAGTGGATTCCCCGCAGGTGATCGGCCTGTGGCGCCCCACCATCCTGCTGCCGCTGGCCGACAGGCTCGACGACGAGGAACTGGAAATGGCGCTGATGCACGAGCTTGCCCACGTGCGCCGTGGCGACCTCGTGCTCGGCTGGATCCCCGCCCTGGCCCGCACCCTGTTCTTCTTCCATCCGCTCGTCCACCTCGCCACGCGCGAATACGCCCTCTGCCGCGAAGCCGCCTGCGATGCCCTGGTGCTTTCGCGTGGCCGCCAGGCTCCGCGGACGTATGGACGTCTGCTGCTCCGCCTCGGCGTCGCCCCGCATCCGCACCATGCCCTGCCCGGTGCCTCGCCCACGTTCCGCACCTTGAAAAGGAGACTCGACATGCTTGGCCAAGCTTCCGACGCGCCACCGCGCGTGCTCACCTGGTGCCTCGTCGCCGCCATCGCAGCTGTCGGCGTCATTCCCTGGCGTGTCGTCGCCGCGGAAGACGGCGGCGGCAAGCGCGTGGACTATTATTCCGTTCCTCCGGCACCGCCTGCGCCGCCCGCTCCGGAAACACCGCCTACGCCGCCGATGCCACCCGCACCCGCTGCGCCAGCGATGCCGGCTGCGCCCGCCGCTCCCGCGAGTCCCGCTGCCTCCGCGGTGCCGCCCGCACCACCCGCGCCCCCGGCACCGTACTCGCACACCCGGGTCACCAGCGTGGAGCGCGGCGACGCGGCCCGGTCCTTCATTTTCTTCAGCGACGACATCCACGTGATGAACGGCAACGCCAGCGATTTCCGCCGCGCGGAAGCCGCTCGCGCCGGCGGCGAGGAACTGGTGTGGTATCGCGACGGCGACAAGGCCTGGGTGCTCAGGGATCCGGCTTATATCAAGCGCATCCACGCCGCCTTCCAGCGCAGCGCCGTGCCGGCCGACCACCAGGCCGTGAGTGCCGACAAGCAGGCGGAACTCGATCGCCGGCAGGCCGTGCTCAACGAGCAGATGGCGAAGCTCACCGAACGGCAGACCGAACTCGCCGTGAAGGAAAGCGACCCGACGGGCCCGACCGACCGCGCGGCCTACGCCGCCGGCCACGCGGCCATCGCGAAGGAACAGGCCGCCGTCGCGCAGAAGATGGCTGAAATCGGCCAGGCCCGCGCAGCCCAGGGCAAGGTCCAGGCCGAGTGGGGACGCCGCCAGGCTGAAGCCGCCCGGGAGGCCAGCAACGAGGTCAACGCGATCCTTGCCGAAGCCATCCGCAACAAGGCGGCCCAGACCGCACGCTGAAACGAAGCCGGTTCCTTCCTATCGGGAGGGACCGGCGCTCCGGTATGGTGAGAGGCTTTCCGCCCACACGCGGACTTACCCCTCACCCTCCGGAGGCAACATGCGACTTGAATCGGGCACGGTCATCGAAGCCAGGGCTCTCCTCTTCGACATGGACGGCACGCTGATCGATTCGCGCGTCGTCGTCGAGAAGATCTGGAAGCGCTGGTGCGACGAGAATGGGATCGACTGGCATTACGTGCTGCCTCGCCTGCATGGCGTGCGCATGCTCGACTCGGTGCGCATGTTCGTGAAGCCGGGCATGGATGTCGACGCCGTCTATGAGCGTCTGTATCGCGAAGAGGTCGAGGACGTCGAGGGCATCGTGCCCATTCCCGGTGCGCTCGAGCTGCTCGCTTCGTTGCCGACCGAGGCATGGACCATCGTCACCTCCGCCGATACGACCCTGGCGAAGGCCCGTTTGGGTGCGGCAGGCATCGTGCCGCCACCGCACATGGTCACCGGCGAGATCGTCACGCTCGGCAAGCCCGATCCCGAAGGTTATCTCCTCGGCGCACGACGCATGGGCGCGGCAGCCAGGGACTGCCTGGTGTTCGAGGATGCAAAGGCAGGCATCGACGCCGGCCTCGCGGCCGGCGCGCGGGTCATCGCCATCGCCGGCGACCATGCGGGCGAAGTACCGGCAAACGTGGAACGGGTGACCGATCTGACAGCGCTGCGTTTCGACGGCATGCACGACGGCAACGTGCGACTCGTGGTGCGCTGAAGCGGCGCCACCTCAATACACGTCGCGGCGGTAACGGCCCGCGGCGGCCAGTTCGTTGACCGCCGCATCGCCCAGCGCCACGCGTAGCGCCGCATCCACGCCGGGGGCCATGCCCGCCAGGCTGCCACAGACGTAAATGCTCGCGCCCTCGCCGATGAAGCGCCTCACGTCGTCGGCCGCCGCGCGTAATCGATCCTGCACGTAACGCGAGCCGCGCGGCTCGCGTGACCACACCAGGTCGAGGCGTTCGATATGGCCAGCCTCGTGCCAGCGTTCCAGTTCGTCCACATGCAGGCGATCGACCAGCGCCTGGCGCTCGCCGAAGACCATCCAGTTGCGGCGATGTCCCTTCGCCATGCGTGCCTTCAGCAGCGCGCGCAAGCCGGCGATACCGGTGCCGTTGCCCACCATGAGGATGGGGCGACCATCGACCGGCGGATGAAAGGTCGCGTTGCGCCGCACACGCAGGTCGATGCACGCCCCGACGGGCGCGCGCTCGGTCAACCAGCCGGAACCCGGCCCGAGGGAGCCATCGTCGCCACGCCACTGTCGTACCACGAGGTGAAGCGAACCATCCGCCGGTACGGACGCGATCGAGTACTCGCGATGTGGCAACAACGCGGTGTCTTCCGGCGCGCGACGTGGACCGATCTCGACGATGTCGCCCGCCTCCCATGCGAGATGCGCGGGATCGTCGGGCTCGAGAGCCACATGAAAACAGGGGCCACCTACGCTGCCGGGATTCAGCAGACGCCGCTCGACCAGGCGCCAGGGCTGGTATGCCGGTCGGGACCAGTCCGCGATGGGAGCGGCTCCGGCCAGATGCGTGACGTGGTGCTGCCAGTGGCGCAGGGCGCCTTCGTCACCGTTATCGACCTCGACCCGATCGAAAAGCGGCGTCGCCCCGGCAGCGCGCAGCCAATCGTCCAGGTCGCGGCCGAAGGCGCAGAAGTCGTCGTAGTCGCGATCGCCCAGTGCCAGCACGCCGTAGGCCAGGCCATGCAGCGCAGCCGGTGCGCGCATGGCTTCGCGGCGGAACGTCGTGGCGGTGTCCGGCGCATCGCCCTCACCCGTCGTGCTCACGACGAAGAGAACGCGTCGGGCCTGCTCCAGCATCGCACCTGAGACCTCGTCGATGCCGCGCACGTCGGTCGCGAGGCCACCCGCGCGTAACGCTTCGGCGGTGCGCATCGCCAGTTCGGTGGCGAAACCCGTCTGCGACGCATGCACGATGAGGATCCGATCCACCTCGTAGGCTCGCCGATATCGCGGCGTGCGTGCCCGCAGTGCGGCGAACGCGATCCACGACAGGAAGAGCGCGCTCGCCGTGATGACTCGCGGACTCTCGGCGAACTGGACGGCGGCGGCGTCCTGGAGCGCCCAGAACGAGGAGACGATGGCGAGCAGGAAAATGCCGAGTGCCACCTGGCCAACGAGAACCTTCACTGCGTGCTCCGGGCAGGAAAGGTCACGGCTTCAGCACCGCCG
>DATNJP010000224.1:0-17385 GCA_035603855.1 Luteibacter sp.
CGGGAGCTCCGGCCAGAATGGCGTTCCCGGATGCGCGAGGAAAGCGCACATGCAGTGTGTTGGGCAATCGCGCGTGCGCGGCGCCGGTCAAGGTGATCCCGGGGATCGCGCCTGCGAGGTGTCCCCACAACGTATCGCGCAAGCGCTCCTGTCGCGGTGATTCGTCCGCGAGCGTGCGGGCGGCCACGTCGCAGGCCACGCCGAGCCCGACGATGAAGGCGACATTCTCCGTGCCGGGGCGAAGACCGTGTTCGTGGTCTGCCCCGCGAACGAAGGGCGCTAGCGTTGTGCCTCGACGCACATAGAGGGCGCCCACGCCCTTGGGTGCATAAAGCTTGTGACCCGCGATCGTCAGCAGGTCGACACCCAGCTCGCGTACGTGCACGGGCACCTTGCCGACCGATTGCGCGGCGTCGGTGTGCATGACCGCACCGACTTCGTGGGCGAAGCTGGCAAACGCCCGCACAGGCTGTAGCACACCGGTCTCGTTGTGCGAGTGCATGAGGCTGACCAGCGTCGTGCCGGCGGTGATGGCCGACCTCCCTTGCTCTTCGTACGCGCGACCGTTCGCATCGACGCCGACTTTCACGACATCATGGCCGTGTGCTGCCAGCCAGTGGCACGGTTGTGCGACGGCAGGATGTTCGATGGCGCTGGTGACGATGCGAGAGCGCGGCACGCCAGCCGCTTCGATAACGCCGCGCAACGCCAGGTTATTGGACTCGGTTCCGCCTGACGTGAACACGATCTCATCGGCATCGCAGCCGAGTAAGGCGGCAACCTGCTCCCGCGCCCGCGCGATGGCATCCGCCGTGCGTCGTCCATACACATGCCCACTGGACGGATTGCCGAAGTGCTCGCGCAGGTAGGGCAGCATCGCATCGAACACCTCCGGCAACACCGGCGTGGTCGCGTTGTGGTCGATGTAGATGGGCGACGTCATGCGGTCCACCCTTGCATCCATGGCTGCGCACGATAGCGGTCCCAGCCGTCGGGTAACACGGTCACCACTGGGCCGTCGAGGTTACCGCGTGCGGCCACGCGCAATGCCGCGACCACGTTGGTACCCGACGAGCCGCCCACGAGAAGGCCTTCTTCGCGCACCAGCCGCTTGACCATGGCGAAGCTCTCTTCGTCGCTCACGCGTTCGGCGGCATCGATGACGTCGCGGTGCAGGTTGTCCGGTGGCTGGCTGGAACCGATGCCTTCCACGACATACGAGCCATCGGGACCGGGGACGCCGGTTTCGACCCAATCCGCGAGGGCGGAGCCCAAGGGGTCTGCAAGGACGATGCGCACCGATGGCAAGGCGGCCTTGAGCGTGCGCCCCACCCCGCTGATGGTGCCGCCTGTCCCCGCACCCGCGACAAAGGCGCCGATCCGGCCTCCGGTCTGCTCCAGCAGTTCCTTGCCTGTCGTGTTCGCATGAATGGCCACGTTGGCGGGATGGCGGAACTGATCCGTGAGAAACCAGCCGTTGGTCTCCGCCAGTCGCCGGGCGACTTCACGGAAGTTGTCGGGACTGGACAGGGGAGCATTCGGCGTGACGATGACCTTCGCCCCCAGGGCGGCCAGCGCCTCGCGCTTATCGACGGACATCTTCTCGGGCAGGACGCAGACCAGGGAGTAACCGCGTACCGCCGCGACAAGTGCCAGGCCGACACCGGTATTACCCGCCGTCGCTTCGATCAGCGTCATGCCCTGCCTGAGTACGCCGCGCGCTTCGGCGTCGTCGACGATGGCCAACGCGATACGGTCTTTCACCGAGCCGCCGGGGTTCAGGTGTTCGCACTTGACCAGGACGGGGACGGGCAGACCCTTGGCGATGCGGCCGAGCGGAATGAGTGGGGTGTTGCCGATGAGTTGCAGTAATGGGGACCGGTCACCAGGCACGGGCTTCTCACTGCGGACGAAAAAGCCAGTGTAGACCGCGCCCCTGCTTCACGTCAGCAGGCTAGACCGTCGCGACGGCCAGCGTGAAACTCTGCAGGAAATGGAAGTCCGGACGACGCAACGCGTACAACTCGTCGGCCGGATCGCAGAGGCGTGCCAGTTCGTCGAAGTCGGCGGCCGAGAGGTAGGGACGGAGCCGTTCGCCCCAGGTGTTCCTGAAGATCGTGTCCAGCAGGTACTGCTCGTCGGTATCGCGCAGGGGCGGTACGCGCTCGATCATCCATGTACGGACGCTCACGTCCTTCAGTCCGGACTGCTGTAACAGCCCCACGATGGAACGCATCGCGGCCAGGTCGCGCTCGCTGACCTGGTAGCGGTCGCGGTAGTACTCGCGGACCGCTTCGTTGGCCACCCGCTCCAGCCGGGCATCCCACGCGAAGTACATGTCGGGCAACAAGGAGCTCTGCCCAAGCGCGATACGACCACCCGGACGCAGTAGCCCGGCAAGCATCTCGACCCCCGCCGTGGGATAGCGCAGATGATTGACCGTGTTGACCGACCAGACCAGGTCGAGGCTGCGCGACGCGATGGGTGGTGCCAGCACGTTGCCCTGCATGACGAGGGCATCCGCACCCGCGACAGCATGCGCGGTTGCCACGTGTGCGGCGGCGAGGTCGACACCCATGACCGTACCGTCGTCGCCGACCTCGGCACGCAACCACGCCAGTGCGTCTCCCGTGCCGCACCCCGCATCTAGCACGCGCATGCCGGGTTTCAGTCCAAGGCTGGCGATCGCCTGGCGAAGCTCCGGCTCGGCGAAAGCGTTGAACTGCGACAGCTTGCGCGAATAGTCGCGTGCAGTCGTGTCGCCCAGCAGTCCGGAAACCTTGGTCGATCGGGTCATGGCCCGACTGTATCGCAGACCGTGCGCGTTTGGCGCCCTGTCCACGGTGTTCGAAGGGGTTGGATCCGATGAACGGGTCACTCAGGAGAGCGCGATACGCTCCTCGTCCCACAGCGCGGAGCGTACGCCCGCATCGGATTCCATCCGCCGCATGAAGCGGCGCAGGTGATCGAAATCGTGCAACCCCACCTCCTGCGTGATCACCCAGCGCAGGATCACGAACAGGTAGGGATCGGCGATCGATCGCTCCCCGGTCAGCCAGTCGCGGCCATCCAACCGGTCGTCGAGGTGCTTGAGGTACGCGTGCACATGGCGTCGTCCCATGGACGCGACGTCGGCGGCCACCGATGCATCGGCGACGAAGTACGAAGCCTTGAAAATCGGCTGGAAGGCGGCGCGAACATCCGAGTTCAGGTGGGCGAGCCAGCGCACGACTTCGGCGCGCGCACGCGGCGAGCCATCGCCCACGAGCCGGGAGGCAGGGCACAGGTCGGCGAGATAACCCAGGATGGCGATGCTCTCGCACAGGCAGAAGTCGCCATCGACCAGCACGGGAACCGTGCCGTTCGCGTTCAGCGCCGTGAAGAAGGGTGCCTTGATGGAATCGCGATCCATCCGCACGGCCTCATAGGGCAGGCCGCACCATTCGAGCACGATGTGCACGGCCAGGGGGCTGGCCCTGGGTACATAGTAGAGCTTCACGACACCGTCTCCTGCGAGGGTGGCATTCCACGTTGTGCCCGTCAGTCCAGACTAGGAGTCGTCCCGACCGGCCGGAAGGCGCGCGCCGGTCTCCGGCATGTTTCTTCCGACGCACCAATGCGATGAACGCGGGAGCGCTAGCATTCCCCTGTCACTCGTCGTTGGTGGTGGGCCTGCCATGATCGATCCGACCGTCATCTACAGCCAGTTGCGGCCGCGGCTCGAAGGCATCGCCTACCGCATGCTGGGCTCGATGACGGAGGCCGAGGATATCGTCCAGGACGTGTGGTTGACCTGGCATGGCGTGGACGTCGCCACCATCGACAACCCCGAGGCCTGGCTGGTCACCGCCACGACGCGGCGGTCCATCGATCGCCTGCGCGTGCTGAAGCAGCAGCGCGAACAGTACGTTGGCCTCTGGCTTCCTGAGCCGGTGCTGGGCCCCACCCCGCCCACGCCGGAGGACGTCGAGTCCGTGGCGGACAATGCTTCCATCGCCTTCCTCACCGTGCTGGAAACGCTCACGCCCGAGGCTCGCGCGGCGTTCCTTCTACGCGAGGCCTTCGAGCAGGACTACGATGCCATCGGCACGATCATCGGCAAGACCAGTGCCGCCTGCCGACAGCTGGTGAGCCGGTCCAAAGCCCTGTTGAGGGAAAACGCGCCGTGGCCCGCCGTGCCACCGGCCGCCCACCGGGACCTGCTGCGACGCTTCGCCGACACACTGGAGCGAGCGGATTTCACGGCCATGCTGGAACTGCTCGACGAGCACGCCGAGTTCCGCGCCGACGGCGGTGGCAAGGTGCCCGCCTTCGCACTGCTGCAAGGCCGTGATCGCGTCGCGCAACTCTTCTACGCCGGCCACCTGCGCTTCGGTGAAACCATGCATTCGTATCCGGCGATCATCAACGGTGAACAGGGACTGCTGCGTTATGTCGACGGCATGCTCGAGTCCGCCCAGGCCTATGTCACCGACGGCCGGCGAATCGTTCGCATCTATGTGCAACGCAATCCTGACAAACTGGCCGCGATCGTGCAGAAGCTCGGAGCACCCCCGATTGTTGCGCCGGGCGCAACATCGTGATCCATGGCGGCCGGCTACCGCTTCCGCATCGGCGTACTTACGATGACGGCGTCGATGCGTAGCCGCAGGAAGTAGCCATGAGCCCGGATTCGTCCAGCACGTTCCACCACCTTCAGGTTGCTTTTGAAGACGCCCGGAACGCCAGTGCGAGAAAGGACCGCTTCATCGCGATCGCGGCGCATGAACTGAGGCAGCCGCTCGCGGCGCTCATGTTGCAGGCGGAAGCGTTGCGCCGCACGGGGATCCATCGCAACGACGAGTTCCTGGAAGAACTCGGCACCGATCTACGCGCCACCGCGCGGAGACAGGCGCGTCTGATCTGCGACCTTGTCGACGTCGCACGCGCCCGCAGCGGCAAGTTGCAGCTTTGCACCGAAACCATCGAAGTGGGCACGCTGGTCAGGCGGGTCGTCAGTACGATGGCTTCGGTCTCGCCTTCGGTTTCCCTGCATTTCGACATCGACCCACCCGAGCGGTTGTTTTGCCGCGTCGACGGTGTGCGGGTTGAACAGATCGTCAGCAACCTGACGGAGAACGCGCTGAAGTTCGCTGGCGCGCAGGGACGCATCACCGTTCGTGTACTGGCGGAGAACGGCTTTGCCCGCATCTCCGTCGCCGACACCGGGCGCGGCATCATGCCTGATGCCATCGACACCATCTTCGACACGTTCGGCGAATCGCAGCATCCATGCGACCCTTCCGACCCGGGCATGGGCATCGGGCTTGCGCTGGTGAAGGAGCTGGCGGATGCCCAGGGCGGTCATGTTCGCGCGCACTCGGAAGGGCTGGGAGAAGGCGCGGAGTTCACCGTCTGGTTGCCGTTGTGCGATGCGCAAGACCCGGCTGTACAAGCCAACGGCGACGATATCCGTTTAAATGGCACCCGGTAGGGACTATCGCGAGACGCACACCATGAAACACATCCTGTTGCAGACCACCATCGAGGGACAGGAAGACGACTGGAACATCGGTCGCTTCAGCCACCTCAAGGCCTTCCTGGAAGGGCTTCGCGACGAGAACGGACAGCCGGCATTCCGCGTCACGGCGCGTGATCGCGGTGAGCGCGGCCAGGACGATCCGGTGCTCTCGCGACTCCATGAATCGGATGTCGACCAGCTATGGCTGTTCGCCGTCGATGTCGGCGATGGCCTCACCGAGGGCGACTGCGCGGCGATCACCCAGTTCCGGCGTGCCGGCGGCACCATGATGGTGACACGCGATCACATGGACCTGGGCAGTTCCATCTGCACGCTGGGCGGCATCGGCGCGGCGCATCACTTCCATACGCGCAATCCCGAGACGGACGAAGAGCGTCGCTGCATCGACGACCGCGTCACCACGGACATTTCGTGGCCGAACTACCACTCCGGGTCGAATGGCGATTACCAGCAGGTTCGCGTGGTGGGCGACGTGCATCCCCTGCTCCACGATCCCGAATCGGAAACCGGCGTCATCCGCTTCCTTCCGTCGCACCCGCACGAGGGTGCGGTGGGCGCGCCGCCCGAGGACGCCAGCAGCCGCGTCATCCTGCAGGGTTGCAGCCAGACCACGGGGCGGGATTTCAACCTGGCGGTTGTCTTCGAAGCGTCCGCGGATGGCGGCCGGGCCGTGGCCGAGTCCACTTTTCACCACTTCGCCGACTACAACTGGGACGTGACCGCCGGTTGCCCCACCTTCGTGTCCGAGGCACCGGGCGATGGCATCCAGCGCTTCCCCGAAGCCCTTCGGTCCACCCACCGCTACGTGCGCAACATCGCCTTCTGGCTCGCAGGCTGAGCAGGTCCGGGCCGGATCCGGCCCGGATTGGTGCCTTCCGGGAACCATCGATGTTCCCGCCCCGTGTCTACAGGCTCTGCGCGGGCCCGCCTACCATCAGGTAACGCGGACACCCTGCGCGTGTCACTGAGCCACGAGGTGGATATGAAGATCGTCGTCGTAGGTGGGAGAGGCCTCGTCGGCCGTAACATCGTCGCGAGGCTGCAGGCGCACGGGCACGATGTCTCGTCCGCGTCCCGGGCGACGGGCGTGGACCTGCTCACGGGCCGTGGCCTGGCGGAAGCGCTGGTCGGTGCCGAGGTGGTCGTCGATGTCAGCAACTCGCCGACGTTCGACGACGTCGCCGCCTTCGAGTTCTTCGAGACCGCCATCATCAACCTGCTCGAGGCGGAACGCGTCGCGGGTGTGAAACACCATGTCGCGCTCTCGGTCGTCGGCACGGAACGCCTCGGCGACAGCGCCAGCCATTACTTCCGTGGCAAGGCGTTGCAGGACCGCATGATCCGCGAGTCCGGCATCCCGTTCACGATCGTGCACGCCACCCAGTTCTACGAATTCCTCGTGGCGATCATCGAGTCCGCCGTGCGCGACCAGGTAGTGCGGCTGTCCCCGGCCTACATCCAGCCGGTGGCGTCCGACGACGTCGCGTCGACCATCGCGAGGGTCGCCGTCTCCCCACCGGTGAATGACTCGGTCGAGGTCGCGGGGCCGGAACGCGAGCGGATGTCCGAGCTGATCCAGCGCTTCGTCATCGACATGGAAGCGCCTTGCGAGATCCATACCGACGCCCATGCGCCCTACTTCGGTGCCACCCTCGAAGAGTTCACCCTGCTCCCGCGCGACGGATGCGAGTGCGCGAGGATCGGTTTCCAGCCGTGGCTGGAGCAATCGGAGCTGGCGCGCGCGAATTGGTGAGTGCGACTGCGGCGGGTCAGAGCTTGCTGTGCTCCACCTGCCGCTCGCGCTGCATCAGGGTCCACTCCGCATGTTCGGTCAGGGCCGCGTCGCCCAGCGCATGCAGGATGGCGCGCTGTCTCGCCGGGTCGCTGGTCCGGTCGAGGGCCGCGCGGGCGCTGGCGAAGATGCGCTGCATGAACTGGTACTGCCGGATGAGTTCGCGATCCGCCTTGCGATACGCATAAGCCTCACGCACGGCGGCCACGATGGAGAGCACGGCCATCGTCGTCACCAGCACCACCTTGGTTTCCTCCGACAGGTGCGTCGCGAACACGGCCAGGAACACACTGATCGACACGCCGCCCCACAGGCTTATCCGTCCTATCGTGGCGGTGATGTGATGCAGGCCCGTGCGCTCGACGGTCTTGCATTCGTAGTAATGCAGCTGGCCTGACTTGCCCGACTCGCCCACCCACTCCGCGATGACTTCGCGCAACGCCGATTCGCCAGGTTCCTCGGGATGGGTGGACGGGTAGAGACTGGCGGCGCGCATCACGTTGCGTATCCAGCCCAGCTCGATGTTCTGCTTCTGCAGGAAGTTGTCGTGGGCGAACTCGTGGTCCGCGCCGGCCGTGATACCGGCGCGGCGCCAACACGACTGGATACGCAGTCCCTCCGCGAGCGCCCGGTAATCGAGGTACTTGCGGTGCCAGCCGCGATGGTGCGCCAGTATCGCCACGGCGCCGCCCGTCGCAAATAGCAGCAGGAACAGGTAGATCAGCGAGTCCTTGCCGGGCAGGTGCGCGTAGAAGGTGAACGCGATGCCCATCAACGCGGCCACCGTATAGGTAAGACGCAAGGCCAGCAGCACGCGCTGGCGAAAATGCACCGCGAGCCAGTCCGCCGCGTGGAACACTTCCTCGATGGTCTCGGTGGCACCACACGGGGTGCCGTGAAGCGACGGAGGCGCTGCGGCGATCCGCTCCGCGTGGCTTGCGCACTCGACGTTGAATTCCGCCATGCGCGCGAACATCAGGCGGAAGTCCGCCGGCAGTTGTGCCTGGAGCGCCGAGCCGTCGCCTGTGCGCCATCCCGCGTCCAGCGGCTGCAAGCCGGGAGCGATGTCGCCATCGCTGCGCGTGCAGACCACGTGGTACAGCAGGCTCTCGTCGCCGCTACCGAGGACATGCCGCGTATGCGGATGGCGCACGATCAATCCCGGTGGCGTACCGGTCAGGTGGTAATCCACGATCTGCGCCGTGCCGCCGAGACCTCCTGCATCCTTTCCATCCCACAGCGCGAGAAGGACGTGGCAGTGGCTGGCGATATAAACGCCCGCCGTGGCGTACTGGCGGTCTCGCGCCGCACCGGGCGAGCCGATGACATGACGTGGCTTGTCCATGAGGCGCGGCAGCAGCACCACTTCTGCCTGGCTGCAAAGCACTTCGAAGGTGTGGCGCACATTGGCGTCTTCGAAATCGTCGAGGTAGAGATCGCGCGGAAGCGGCAACGGCGCGATCAGGCGCGCTCCGCATGCCAGTGCCTCACGCGCGACAAGCTGGTCCCCGCCCTCGGCCAGCGACGACAACAGCACGATGGGCAGCTCGGGAAACGCGTGCTTCAGTTGCGCGAAGAACTCGCGCACGCGCTGCCGGATCGGCTCGATCTCGGCGGGCGAGATATCGCGATGACTGGTGACACCGACGACCAACGGAATCATGGGCGCGTCCGTAAGTGGCAAGACGTGTGATGTCGTGAAGCGAACGAGGTGCGGCAGCCTCGCGGGGCTGCCGCACGAGCGTGCCCTCATTTCGGCTTGATGATCGGCACCTTGAGCCCTTCGCGGGCTGGATCGTCGCCCAGGTCGCGCGCGGGCTTGCGGTCGTCGTCGTCGTCCGAAGGCGCCAGGCGCCGATCGGGCTGGTCGTCAGTGGGTAGCTTCGCCATGGTCTTCTCCCATAGGGTCGGTAAGGTTCCAGTGAGCGGATCGGGATGCATGCACATCCCGTCGTCCGCCATGCTCCACGGGCCGGTCTCCACCGCATGGGCCCGTTGTCGATGGATCTATCGGTCGGACTGCCCTCCATTGGCGGCGATTGGCTGGCGCTGCAGGGGCTCGTTGAGCGGATAGTCGATGCGCCGGTTGCGCAGGATCGTCAGCAAGGCGGCGTCCCGGTAACCGGCCGTCCACAGCCGCTCGATCAGGGGCGTGGCTTCCTCTTCACGTCCCATCGCCAGCAGCGCTTCCACCTGGAGGGCGAGAAGGCGTGGATCGGACTGACCGTGCTTCGCCGACGTGGCGATGGAAAGCGCTTCCTCGCGCAGGCGGTGGGCGTCGTCATGCGCGGTTGTCGCGGCGGCGAGCGCCAGCCGGGCATCCATCGTCGCCAGCAGGATCGTGCGATCGTCGGGCTGTCGCGCCAGCAGGGGTCCGAGCAGATGGACGGCCTTCTGCGCCTGTTGATACGCCGATGCCATATCCGCCACGGCGCGCGCTTGGGCAGCACGTTCGATCAAGGCTTCCGCGTATTCGCGACGCCATACGGCGTTGTCGGCGTCCTGCTGGGTAAGCCTGGTGAACACGGCGATGGCCTTCGTCGTGAGGCGATTCGCCGCTGGAAGATCGCCACTGAGACGGCGCAGCCGGGCCAGCTGCGTGCTGTACAGGGCGAGGCGGTCCTGGAAATCGGCGTTGCTCGGATCGAGTGTCGCCAGTTGGGTCACCATCTCCACCGCACGTTGCAGTCGGTCCATGCCTGGTGCGATGTCTCCCGCCAGCGCCTGCGTGCGCCCCAGGATCGCGTGCACCGTAAGGAGGTTGTCGCGACGCGTGGCGTCCTTCGGGTTCGCAGCGGCAAGACGCGCCTGGATCGCTTCGTCCGCGCTGTACTTCGCCACGGCATCCGTCAGATCGCCCCGCAGCAGGGCGAGCCTGCCGAGGTTGTTGTACGCCGTGCCCAGCGATTCCGCCCAGGGCACGCTGTTGGGTTCCGCACCCACCAGCCGCTGCATCAGTCCGAGCATGCCGCGGTACTGTGCGTCGGCGTCATCGAGCCTTCCGCGCGCCTCCATCACGTTGCCGATGTTGTTGTCGATGACGGCGAGTTGCGCCATCAGGTCGAGATCGTCGGGCGCGCGCGTGCTGGTCCGTTGCAGGATCGCTTGCGCCGACGTGAAGCTGGACTGGGCGTGATCCAGGCTCCCCTGCTGCCAGTGAACGATGCCGATGAAGGCGTGCACTTCGGCGAGGGCGAGTTGCCTTTCCGTATTCGCGGGGGCTTCGTTGGCCAGCCTCGAGGCCAGCGGCAGGGCGGCCTGGTAAGACGCCATGGCCGCCGCCAGCCGGCCCTGGTCGAGGCGCACGCTGCCGATGCTCTCCAGTGCCCTCACGCGCTGCGCCAGCGCACGGTCGCTGACCTCGGCCGTGGGTTGCGCCTGGAAATAGTTCATGGCCTGGTCGTCGACCGCTTCCATGATGTCCAGGCGCGACACTTCCGCCAGCTTGTCGTTCAGATCGCCGAGCATGAAGGCGACGAGATCCTCGGCTTCCTTCTGTCGCCGCTCGGCCACATGGCTTGCGGTCACCGCGGCGTGCCTTGCGACAAGCGCCGCGATAGCCAGGGCCGTGGTGATGGACATCACGAGCAGCGCCACGCCGGCCAACACGAACGCGCGACGCGCACGGCGTTGGTACTCGCGGCGCTTCAGCGCGTCCAGCTCGATGCCGAGCATGCCGGCGATGAGGCGGTACTTCGCGTCGGCCTTGCTGTCCTTGCCGGGCCGCACGTCGGCGGCGATCGGTTCGATGGGTTCGTCTTGAACGGTCCCGTCGAGGGCCCATCGCTGACGCAGCGCCGGAGCGAAGCATTCGCTGTCCTCATAGCCGGGCATGAGGCTGGCGTTCGGCTCGCCAGCGACGATCAGGCAGTAGATCCGTTCACTGCGCCCGAGACGCTTGAATGCCCGCACCTCTTCGTTGACCCAACGAGAGATCGCCGCACTGGGCGAACAGACCACCAGCAGGCTTGCGGATTGGGCGAGCGCTTCGTTGACCTTGCCACCGAGATCACCCGCGCTGGCCAGTTCATCGCTGTCGCGGAAGATGGGCGCGAGACGCCTGGGTATCGGCCCGAACGGCGTGACCCGGCCCACGAGACGTCGGGGGATCACGTAGGTCTCCAGGGCCCGGTGCAGCCAGCGCGCCCAGGATTCGTCCTGGTGGCTGTAGCTGACGAAGGCGCGATACCGGAAGTCCGGATCGACGGAAGCCTGGGCCGTCACGCAGGGCACTCCCCTTGGGGTACGGCGGTCCCTCGCACGAACGTCAGCCTCCACGCGTAGCGCGGAGGCTGGGCGATGGTGGCAACCGGACCCTGACGGATGCGCCTTATTACGCTAGCACCAATAGTGTGATGCGGGTCACGTTTTCACGCGGCGTCGACACACGTGATTGCGAGGCTGCTTTTGCCCTGGAAGCCGGGTATAAGCGTTTCATCTTTACGCCAGACGCAACGATGAACATCACCCTCGACGAGATACAGAACTTCATCGCGGTGGTCGACACCGGCTCCATCACCAGCGCCGCGCAACAGCTCGACCAGACCGTCTCGGCGGCCAGCCGCACGCTGGGGCGGCTGGAGCAGAAGCTGAAGACGACATTGCTACGGCGAACCACGCGCCGGCTGGAACTCACCGATGAAGGCGAGGCCTTCCTGGAACGCGCCCGCGAAATCATCGCGGCCGTGGAAAGTGCGGAAGAACAGATGGCCTCGCGCCAAAGCCGCCCCGCCGGGCGCCTGCGCGTCGATGCCGCGTCGCCCTTCATGCTGCATGTCGTCGTGCCGCTCATCGCCGGCTATCGCGAACGCTATCCCGACGTGGGTCTGGAATTGCAAAGCAGCGAGGGTTACATCGACCTGCTGGAAAGGCGCACCGATGTGGCGTTGCGCATCGGCCGCCTGAAGGATTCCACGCTGCACGCACGGCTCATCGGCACGAGCCAGGTGCGCTGCCTGGCCAGCCCGGCCTACCTCAAGGAGCGAGGGATGCCGCGCAAGGTAGCCGACCTGGCGAAGCATTCACTGCTGGGTTTCACCGAACCGGAATCGCTCAACGAATGGCCGCTGCTCGACGAGAAGCGCCAGCACGTGCACATCAAGCCCACGATCAGCTCATCCAGCGGCGAAACGCTGCGTCAGCTCGCACTCGAAGGCAACGGCATCGTCTGCCTGTCGGATTTCATGACGCGCACCGATCGCGAAGCCGGCACCCTCGTCCCCGTGCTGACCAAGCACCTCGTCGAATACCGCCAGCCGATCAACGCCGTGTACTACCGCAACACGGCGATCTCGGCACGCATCGCCTCATTCGTCACCTACCTGGTCGAAGCGATCGGGGATAACGGGTTCGATAGCTGAGCCGGGCATCATGGGAATGTCAGCCCGAAGTGTCAGACCCCAGGCGGGTTCGAATCGATCACCTGCACCTTCGGGCCGGTGGTCGCGGGCTGGACGCTCTCGTCGGTCGCGAGGAGGACGGAACCCGGCGTCAGCAGCGGTAGCACCTTCTCCATGAACTCCCGGGGCACGTCCACGCGATCGACCAGCGCCTCGTCCACGACCTTGCCCGCTTCGTCGCCGTGACCCGGAATACCGATGGTGATCCACTTGGGCATGTGCAGGCCCATGCGCTGCGGCGCATCCGGCATGTACCCGCTGGCGACGATGAAGGCGTGCGTGCCCACCAACGGATCGCGCACCTGCACGCGGCTGCGGCCGATCTCGATGCCGTTGCGGAACACGATCACCCTGTTATCGGCCACGCTCATCACCATCGAAATCGGTCCGGTGGGCGAGGCCTCCGGCGTCCACCGGTAGGGCTGGCCGTCGGCCAGCGGCTCGAAGGTCACGTCGCTGCCGTTGCGTGGATTGATGGGGATGACCGCGGTGGGATGCACCACGGTAACCGGCGCCGTACCCTCCTCCGCCACGACGACCGTCATGCCCATGTTCGTCGCATCGAACAGGAGCTTCGCGAACTCAGTCGGCATGTGCACGCAACCGTGCGATTCCGGATACCCGGGCAGGCCACCTGCATGCAGGGCCACACCATCCCATGTCAGGCGTTGCTGATAGGGCATCGGCGCGTTGTCGTACTTCTTGGAGTGGTGATCCTTGTCCTTCTGCAGGATCGTGAACACGCCGGTGGGCGTCTCGTGCCCTTTCTTGCCGGTACTGACGGTGGTCACGCCAATGAGGATGCCATTGCGGTACGCGTAGGCCTTCTGCTCGGTAAGGCTGACGATCACGGCCATGGGCCCTGGCGACGCACCGCGCCCTCCCCATATCCATTCGCCAGGCTTCAGAGCCGAGGGCGGCGTGTCCGCCGGACTGGAAGCCTTGGCGCCCCAGATGGGCACGCTCGCAAACGCGGACGATGCAAGCGAAATGGACAGCGCGATGCCGACGAGCAGGCGTTTCATGCGTGGCTCCTAATCCCCGATGGGCGGAGCGTAATCCGTCCTGACCGCGCACGCGAGTATGGATTGCTCACGATTTGGAGGACGCTGCCGACAGAGGCGGAACCAGTCGACTTTTGCACACGGGGCCTCATGCTGAGCCGCCGAGTCATTGCTCAGAATGAGCTATTTCGTAGGTGATTTCGAGGACGGCGCGCCGATCTTCGCTGCGGCTGAACTTGCCGGCCTGAGCGTGCCGGCCATGGCGCGTCGCACGAGCGAGATACGCTTTGCTTTTGAAAGGCTGCAGCCCCTGATGGGATAACTCAGCACCGGGAACTTTTGTTTTTGCGTAGTCATAGCCGAGTATAGCGCGCGGCTCTCAGGCCCTTGCGTAGTCAGTCGGACAACTCCGTGGCAGGGTTTTCGCCTACTTGAAAGTCAGCGCGATCGACCGGATAGGAAAGTTCTCCGGTAAGAATGCCAAGCATCGGCCCGCGTGCGCCGGGGGCGCGGCCGAGTGGGCCGAATAGCGCGTCGCGGCACCATCCCAGTGCGGTGTGGTCGGATTGAAACAGTGGGGTTAGCCAACGGCTCATGCGCTGATACGTGCGTACGTGCCTGTGCCGGCTCCGTCGATACGCATCCAGGGCTACGTCCAACGCATCGTGCCTGGACAGCGCATCCGAAAGCGCGGCCGCGTCGAGCAACGCCATGTTCACGCCCTGCCCCAATTGCGGGCTCATGGCGTGCGCCGCATCGCCGACAACCACGAGGCGATCCTGGTGTGGACATGCAAGGACCACATCGCGATAACGGGCCTTGTGCAGTTCATCGGCGCGTTCAAGATGCGCCACGTGCGGTGCGAGTTCCGGCCACATGGACGCGACACGCGCCTTGAGGGCGGCGATGCCGGCGTCGTCGAAGGTGTCGACGGCTTTGCCCGGCAGGCTGTAGTAGAACGTGAGCCAGCGCCCTTCGTGCCCGGGCCGCGTCCCGACGGGCAGCATGCCGATCATCGACCGCGTGCCCGCATAACGCTGGAGCAGGTGGGTGGGCGCATGCCAGTCGTCGACGCGCAGGAGGCACCAGAGCGCTCCCCACGGATACATCGCTTCGCGCCGCACGTGCGATCCGCACCCCGCGCGCAATACCGAATGCGCGCCGTCGGCAGCCACGACCAGGTCGAAGGGGCCGTGGATTTCGCCTCTCGCATCGGTAAGGTTGTGTGCCTTGCCGTCATAACTCACGATGCGCGTGCCGGTCCGGACGCGTGGCGCGTCGGCGTGCGCGGCCCGGAGCAACTCGAACAGGGCGCCACGGGTCATGCCTAACCCGAAGCAATCCGGCCGGCGGTCGCGATAGCGCATGGCCATGACCGCTCGGCCACCGGGCGTCGCGCCGTGCAGCTCGTCGATTCGCTGGCCCAGCGCCAGCGCCTCGTCCCCCAATCCCATGCGCCGCAACACTCCGAGGCCTGTCGGCTGGAGCAGGAAACCGGCGCCGACCGGGCCGAGGACCGGGCTCTGCTCGAAAACGGTGACCTCGTGGCCCTGGGCCGAGAGCAGGATGGCGCTGGCCTGCCCTGCCGTTCCGTATCCTGCGATCGCGACTTTCATCCTGTCTCCCTGGCTTTGCGACGAGGATAGCAAGCATGTCGAATTCCAGGCCGCCCGTTCGACGACAGGGAAAGACCTCTTCCGACCCCAGGTGACGCCGATGACGTTGAAGCTGTATGCCCACCCGTTCTCGTCCTACTGCCAGAAGGCTCTCGTGGCCCTCTACGAAAACGACACCCCCTTCGAATGGAAGATGCTCTCGCCCGAGCATCCCGACATTTATGCGGAGTTCGCCGATCTTTGGCCCCTGAAACGTTTCCCCGTGCTCGTGGACGGCAAGCGCACGATCACCGAGGCCAGCTGCATCATCGAGTACCTGGACGTCTACCACCCCGGTTCCGCGCCCATGCTGCCCGATGACCGCAAGGCGGCGCTGGAGGTGCGCAACCTCGACCGGTTCTTCGACAACTACGTGTCGACGCCCCAGCAGCGCATCGTCTTCGACGCGATCCGCCCGGACGGTAAGAACGACCCCTATGGGGTGGGCGAGGCGCGGGAGATGCTCGATACCGCCTATGCCTGGCTGGACCGCCACATGGCGGGCCGCGAGTGGGCCGTGGGCGACCGCTTCAGCCTGGCCGACTGCGGCGCGGCACCGTTCCTTTTCTACGCCGACTGGACGCACGCGATCGATCCGTCGTTCGAACACGTGCACGCCTATCGCCGGCGCCTTCTCGCTCGCCCCTCGTTCGCCCGCGCTGTCGACGAGGCCCGCGTCTACCGTTCGTTTTTCCCGCTCGGCGCACCCGACCGCGACTGATCGAAGGAGATCGCCATGAGTAACCAACCCCAGATCCCTGCCGCCGAACTGGCGGCGCGCAATGCCTACCGCATGCCCAACGAAAGCGCCGAGTACCGCGCCGCGCGCACCGCGCTTCTGGCGGAGGAGATCGAGCTTCGCCGGCACATCGAGCGCGTGGCGGCGCAACGTCGCGCCCTGCCGCCCGGTGGCGAGGTGCACGGCAACTACCGCTTCATCGGCGAGCACGGCCCCCTCGATCTCGCGGCCATGTTCGGCGACAAGTCCACGCTGGTGACCTATAGCTGGATGTTCGGCCCGCAGCGCGACCGTCCCTGCCCCATGTGCACATCGTTGCTCAGTTCATGGGATGGCGAGGCGCGCGACATGGAGCAGAACGTGGCGCTCGCCGTGATATCCCGCTCACCTTATGAGCGCATGCAGGCCTTCGCGCGCGAACGCGGCTGGCGCAACCTCAAGCTGTACTCGGATGCCAACGGCGACTTCAGCCGCGATTACCACGCCATCGGCAAGGAAGGTGGCGACGAGCCCGCCTTCAACGTCTTCACCCGAAAGGACGGCGTGATCCGTCTTTTCTGGGCGGGTGAGATGGGCGCCGAAACAGCGGACCCCGGCGAAGACCCGCGCGGTGCGCCCGACCTGATGCCGCTGTGGACCGTGATCGATTGCACCCCGGACGGACGTAAGCCGGGGTGGTATCCGAGCCTGGACTACCGCGGCTGACGACATCCTTGCCGGCGGCGGATTAGTGCTTGGGATCGCAACTCAGGCCGAGGTCATGGAAGGCATCGTCATCGGCAATCAGCCTGGCAAAGCGACGCGGGGCCAGTGGCGTGTCGACGCGCTGCCCCATCGTCGACCACGGCGGCAGCAACGCGGCGATCTTCTCCGGTATATCCGCATTCCAGGTTTCCACACCATCGACGGACCAGACGATGGCCGGGACCGCCTGCACGTTGCTCTTGGCGACGATGACCTTTCCATCAGTGAGTTTCACACTTAACTGATACGACGGGTAATCGTCCGTGTGGCGGCTGTCGTAGTACGCGGCGAGTCCCTTCAAGCGGTAACGCGCGTCGAGGAATCGTTTGGCGAACAAGCGCTGCATTTCGGCGCATTGCCAGAGATCCAGTGATGCGTAGGCCTCTTGCACGTTGTATCGGGCCCAGTCGTCGTCCGCCAGTTTGCGAAGTGCGGTGTCGCGGCGGATGGCCGGCGCCCGCAACACATCGAGCAAGGCCTTTACCTGACCCAAGCCCCGTCGACCACTCATCTCGGCCTTTGTTGTGACGG
>DATNJP010000225.1:0-4928 GCA_035603855.1 Luteibacter sp.
GGTGAAGGCGAGGGCCTGGAGCCGTTCCGCTGCGATTTCAACGTGATCGCCGGCAAGCAGCCGTTCCGCGCGGCGCAAGTGACGCCGCGTCCCGTCATCGCCGGTTTGCAGACCGCCGTGGTCGATGGCCAGGATGACGAGGACATCGTGGTCGACCAGTACGGCCGAATCCAGGTCAACTTCTTCTGGGCGATGCCGGGACGTCCGAACGCGAAGAACTCGTGCCTGGCGCGCGTGGCGCAGGGCTGGGCGGGGAAGAAGTGGGGCGCGCTGTACATCCCACGTGTCGGTCAGGAAGTCGTCGTGAGTTTTCTCGAAGGAAATCCGGACCGTCCGCTGATCATCGGCAGCGTTTACAACCAGGACCACATGCCGCCGTACGCGTTGCCTGGCGAGAAGACGCGCAGTGGCATCGTCAGCCGAAGCTTGCGGGGCGGACCGGGTGAAGCGAACGAGATTCGCTTCGAAGACCGCAAAGGCGCCGAGGAACTGCTGTTTCATGCGCAGCGCGATTCTCGGCACGAAGCCGAGAACGATCACTTCAGCACCATCGCGCGGGATCGCACCGACGACATCGGGCGTGACGACAGCCTGCACGTGGGACGCACGTTGCGGATCGAGGCGGGCGAAGAGATCGAGCTGGTGACGGGCCTTGCGCGCATCGTGATGAAGCGCACGGGCGAGATCCAGATCATGGGCACCACGCTCCGCCTGACCGGAACCGGAGCGATCAATCTCACGGCCGGGGGCGCCACGTCGATCACTTCCGGCGCGGCCGTCACGATGACCGCCGGTGCCACGGTGGCGATCACCGCCGCCGCCGCCGTCGCCGTCACCGCGGGTGCGGCGTTGACCCTTACTTCCACTGCTGGACCGGCAACGCTCACGGGCTTGCCGCCACTACTGCTGTGATTCACATGACAACGAGCATCACGAAGGCGGCCCAGGAAATGGGTCTGGAACCCGTCGCCATGGAGCGGCTGCGCAACAGCATGAACCCACGCACCGCCGTGCAGGTCCTGCTCGACAGCAACCTCCCGGGCGCGGCGCTTCGCCTGCAGATGCGCCTGCTTCCACGCAGCTACGTCGTGCCCTGGATCTGCCAGTGCGCCGCGGAGGCGCCTCTTGCGGAGGAGGATCGCGACGGCCTGCGACTGGCCGAGACGTGGGTGCGCGAACGCGACGAGATGAATCGTCGTGCCGCGCTCGCTCATGCGGCCAGTCGTCATTACGTCGGCGCGGGAGCGTTGATCGCTGCCAGCGCCGGTTGGTCGGAAGGCTTCCTGCTCGACGCCGCCGGCAAGGAAGTCGCGCCGGTGGCCGCGCACCTGATGGCGGTCGTCGCAGCGGGTGCCTTGCTCACACTGGCCGCCGCCGGAAAGGACTTCGACGCGAGCTGCCGCCGCTTCGTCACCCGCGCCCTTGACCTGCTCCGACCGGAGGACACCGCATGACTCGCTACGCCGGACCCAGCCTTGTCCTTTCCGTCCTCGGCGCGAACGCCGATGAAATCGCCGATCGTTCTTCCGTGCGCGTGGAAGGGCACGACCTGACGATCGGCCGCGCGGAGCAGTGCGACTGGGTGCTTCACGCGCATGGCGTGTCACGCCAGCACGCGGTGGTGCGGCACCTCAATGGCCTGTACTTCCTCGAAGACCGCAGCACCAACGGCATGTTGCTCAATGGTGCGCCGCTGCGTGGCGGCGAGCCTGCGGTGCTGGGCGATGGCGACTTGGTGCAGATCGACACCTTCGAGGTGCTGGTCGCGATCGAATCACCCATCGAACAGATGGCACAGACGACCGCCAGACGCGACGCTCGCGACAGCCATGACACCGCCCGTATCGCACCTGTCGCGCCGCCTCATGTGGACATGGTGCAGGTTCCGTCTTCGGCGGCCTCGCTGATTCCCGGCGAAGCGGCAGCATCCGGCACGCTGGATCCGCTGGCGTGGTTCCAGACCGTGTTGCCGACGGGGCTTAACGAGCCGCCCGTGGCCGCCGGATCGTCGGCGCTGTGGAACCACACGTCGCCGCTCGACGATCACTTCGTCGTCGCACGCGTGGATGCGGATGCCGCGGTTCGTCCTTCGGCCGTCCTGCCGGAGAACTGGGACCGTACGCGTAGCCTGTTTCGCAAGCCCGACGTGCCGGTCGAAGTGGAATCCCCGATGCCACCAGCGGTGGAGGCCGCCGTCGTGGTCGCCAACGAAACACCTGCGATCGCACAGGCACCTTTGCCCCCGCCTGCGGTACCTGCGCAGACGCCTGTGCCCGTGCCTGCCTCGGCCACACCCAGCGCACCCGTCGAGTCCCTGTTCATGCTGGTGCTCGAAGGCGTGATGGATGTCTTGCGCGCCCGTGCGGAACTGAAGAATGGCTTCCGCATGCCGGCGACGCTGATCCGGCGGACCGAGAACAACCCGCTGAAGTTCGCGCCGACTCCGGCCGAAGCGATGTCGCGCCTGCTGGCTGCGCCGAACGATGCCTTTCTTTCCGGCGAAGCCGCCATCGTCGACGCGATGGACGACATACGTCTCCACCAGGTGGCCTTACTGGCTGGTGTTCGCGCGGCGTTCGACGACCTCATCGACCAGTTCGATCCAGCCCGTTTCGAGGAGGAGGGCGGTCGCCGCTCGCGCTTCGGCCTGGGCGGAGGGAAAGGACCCTGGGAACGCTATCGCTCGCATTACGCCGGCCTGGCGGCCGATCCCGAAGAGCGCTTCCGCCGCTTGTTCGGCGACGAATTCGCACGGGCCTATGAAGACCAGCTGGCCCGCTTCAAGAGCGACGGAGCCGCACGATGACCGTGTTCAACAAGGTGGTATGGAGCGAGGGACTGTTCCTTCGACCGCAGCACATGCAACAACAGGACCGCTACACGGAGCGCTATATCGAACTGCGCGCGGCCACGCTGCGTCCTCATCCATGGGGGTTCGACGAGCTGGAGCTGGAGCGTGACCTCCTGGCGATCGGCAAGATCGGTATCCGCCGCGCGCGAGGTGTGTTTCCGGACGGCACGCCATTCTCCATGCCCGATCGCGATCCGTTGCCGCCGCCGCTGGACATCGATCCCAATTGGCGCGACCAGGTCATCCATCTGACGTTGCCGCTACGTTCGACCACGCAGGCGGAAAGCCTCTGGCCCGACACGGCGACGCCGGGACAGTTGGCGCGTTTCGCCGTGCGCGAGGTCGAAGTGAGCGACGCGTCGGGCAGCACGGCTGGCGCCGTGGTCCTGGAAGTCGGTGGCCTGAGTGCGCGGATGATCGCCGCGACGCAGCCACGCGAGGGGCTGGTTGACCTGCCCATGGCGCATCTTGTGGAGTGCCGCGCGGATCGCCGCGTGGTGCTGGACGATGGATTCATTCCCACGGCGTTGTCGTGTCGCGCCTCCGATCGCCTTGCCTTGTTCCTTACCGAGCTGCTGGGGCTGTTGCACCAGCGTGGCGAAGCGCTGGCCGGGCGTGTCGCGGGGACAGACCGCACCAGCACCGCCGAGCTATCGGATTTCCTCATGCTTCAGCTGGTCAACCGTTACCAGCCGCAGCTGGCCCATCTCGCCGAGGCGCCGCTGCTGCATCCGGAAGACCTTTACCGGATGTTGCTCGGCATGGCGGGCGAACTGGCTACCTTCACCACGCCCGGAAAGCGCAGCGAGGTCTTTCCCTCGTACCGTCACGATCGCCTGCGTGACAGTTTCGAGCCGCTGATCGCGTCACTGCGCGTGAGCCTGAGCGCGGTACTCGAACAGACGGCGATCCCCGTGCCCTTGCAGCAGCGCAAGTACGGCGTATGGGTTGGCACGGTACCCGACCCGACACTGCTCGACGGCGCGTCCTTCGTGCTGGCGGCGAAAGCCGATATCGCCGCGGCCGACATGCGTCGCCGCTTGCCCACGCAATCCAAGATCGGTCCCGTCGAGAAGATCCGCGACCTCGTCAACCTGCAACTCCCCGGTATCGCCGTGGCATCGCTGTCCAATGCGCCCCGGCAGATTCCATACCACAGCGGCTACCAGTACTTCGAACTCGATACGGCCTCGCCGATGTGGAAGACCCTGCGCACGTCCGGTGGCGTGGCTCTTCACTTCGGCAACGGTTTCGATGGCCTGGAGCTGGAACTGTGGGCGGTGAGGAACTGATGCGATGAAGAAAAGCGAAGAGTTCTCCACGCCGCGAAACGATGACGCCACGATCGTGCGGCCGAGCGCCGCGCGCGAGGCGGCGCCCATGCCGCCGCCCCGTCAGCGCGAACCGGTTCGCGACGTTTCCGCCACCCCGCAGGACCTGCCGACTGCCGGCGGTAACCCGCTCGTACGCGCGGCGAATCCCTTGTTGCTGCTGGCCGCGCAGTTGCGCAACAGCGCCGAGGCGCCGGACGCGGCCGTGTTGCGTGAGCGCGCGGTGGCCTATATCCGTCGTTTCGACGACCTTGCGGCGCGCGCGGGAGCGGACGGGCAGACCAGCGTCGCCGCACGTTACGTGCTGTGCACGATGCTCGACGAGGCTGTCCTCGATTCGCCTTGGGGTGACCAGACCGGCTGGCAACGGCAGACGCTGCTGGTTACCTTCCATGGCGAAACGTACGGCGGCGAAAAATTCTTCGCCATCCTCGACCGGCTCAGCCAGGACATGGTCCGTCACATCGACCTGGTTGAAATGATGTACCTGTGCCTCGCGCTGGGCTTCGGTGGCAAGTACCTCGTAGAACCGGGTGGCCTTGCGCGCCTGGCGGATCGCCGGGAAGACCTTTACCGGCGCATCATGGCGTACCGCTCCGCGTCATCGCCGGAGCTTTCACCGCACTGGCGTGGCGTCGACCGTCCACTGAAACCACGTCGAGGCTTGCCGGTGTGGATGGCGGCGCTCGCCGCGTTGTGCATCCTGGTCGGCACATGGATCTACCTGCATGGCCGCCTCAACGGCG